>JACCZI010000189.1 GCA_013696015.1 Nocardioidaceae bacterium | reverse complement strand
GTATACAGCGGCCTCTTCGAAGACGACCTCGATGGCGTTGCGAGTCGCCTCAACGAGGCCGCTTCTGCGGTTCGTGCGGATTCTGTGCGGACTGGCGGGTCGGTCCGCACGGTTACAGACGTGGAGCAAGTCGGCAAAGATGCCCGTTGACCTGCGGAAACAGGAGTGGGCCCCGTGGGACTCGAACCCACAACCCGCGGATTAAAAGTCCGCTGCTCTGCCATTTGAGCTAGAGGCCCGTGTCGAGAGCGCCGCGGCGATCGGCGCTCAGGCGATTGTCTCACCGCCACAGCGGGGCACGTCATGCTGCAGGTCAGCGCAATCCGAGCCGCCGCGCCTCACGTTCGCGGAGATAGCCGACGTACGACACCAGTCCCACAAGCGCGATGGTGGCGGGTGGGCCCCACGGCCCGAGTGCGCCCGAGCCTCGGGAGGTCAGCAGCGAACCGAACGACTGGTGCGAGAGCATCGACCACCGCGACTGGGCGGAGAGGACTGATCCGGTGCCCATATAGGAGCCGATCGAGAACAGCGAGGCCAACGAGCCGATGCTGCCGATCGAGGCACAGGAGCCGACACTGCCGATTGAAAGCACCGAGCCCGTGGACGCGATCGACAGCAGCGAGTCCTGCGACCACAGCGACCAGCTCTTGGAGACACTCCGCATCCTGTGACCCTATCGGTCAGGAGTTTTGTGACACGTACCGGCGAAACCTGGCGGCTTCGGCGCGCTGAGGCGGTTGCACGGCCAGTATCTGCCGCGTGCGGAGTCCTGTCGCGAGCAGGACCGCTCCGAGAAGTACTGGTGCCCAGCCTGAACGGGTGGCCGGCGGACCGGTCGCCAGATCGCCCGCCAACCCCTTCCACGACTCCCCGCACTTCCGCTGCTCAGCGCCGGTGACGAGGGACATGCGGTCGTCACAAGTCTCGGATCGTCGCGGGGTTGGGCACAGCCGAGCAGCCCCCCTCCCCGCTCACGATCCGAGGGTTGTGACGCCCGCTGACCGCCGCGGCGGGACGCCCTTAGGCTGGCGCCATGAGCGCGATCACCGCCGCGAGCCGCAGGCACGAGGACGGAGTCGCTGGCCTCCTGCAGTCCTACGCCGCAATCCCGCCGGACGCTCCGGTGCGGCTGGCCAAGCGCACCTCGAACCTGTTTCGCCCGCGCGGCGGCGTTGGTGCTCCCGGGCTCGACGTGTCCGGTCTCGACGGCGTCCTCGACATCGACACCGTCAACCGCACGGCGGAGGTGCAAGGCATGTGCACGTACGAGCGCCTCGTTGATGCCACGCTGGCGTACGGCCTGATGCCCCTGGTCGTGCCGCAGCTGCGCACGATCACACTCGGTGGTGCCGTGAGCGGGCTGGGAATCGAGTCGACGTCGTTTCGCAACGGGCTGCCACACGAGTCGGTGCTCGAGCTCGACGTGCTCACCGGCGGCGGCGACGTCGTCACCGCGACACCCGACGGTGACCACGCGGACCTCTTCGCGATGTTTCCGAACTCGTACGGGAGCCTTGGCTACGCCACGCGCCTGCGCATCGAGCTCGAACCGGTGCAGCCGTATGTCGCACTGCGGCACCTGCGGGTCGGCATCGACGAGCTGCCGGGCGCCGTGGCGGCCATCGTCGCAGCGCGGGAGTACGACGGTGACCCGGTCGACTTCGTCGACGGGGTGGTGTTCAGCCCGGACGAGGCGTACCTGACCCTTGGTCGCTGGGCGGACGGCGTGGGTCGCCCCAGCAACTACACCGGCTCGCGCATCTTCTACCGCTCGATAGCCGAACGCGTCACCGATGGACTCACGGTCCACGACTACCTGTGGCGCTGGGACACCGACTGGTTCTGGTGCTCACAGGCCTTCGGTGCCCAGCACCCGCTGGTCCGGAGGCTCTGGCCGGCGCGTCACCGGCGCAGCGACGTCTACCACCGTCTCTTGAGACTCGAGAACCGGTGGCACGTCGCCGCACGAATCGACCGGATGCGCCACCGGCCGGCTCGCGAGCGAGTGGTGCAAGACGTCGAGATCCCGGTCGAGCGGCTGGCCGAGTTCCTGAGGTGGTTCGACGCGTCGGTGGGCATGCGACCGGTATGGCTCTGCCCGCTGCGGCTGCGCGAGGCCGACGGTCCGGACTCCGTTCGGTCGTGGCCGCTCTACCCGCTCGCGCCGGGCCGCACCTATGTCAACGTCGGCTTCTGGGGGACGGTGCCGATCGCGGCGGGGGCGGCGTACGGTGACGTCAACCGGGCGATCGAAGCGGCCGTCACCGATCTCGACGGCCACAAATCGCTCTACTCCGACATCTACTACGACGAGGAAACCTTTGGCAGGCTCTACGGCGGCGAGCACCTCTCTGCGGTGAGGCGGCGCTACGACCCCGAGCAGCGGCTGACAGGACTGTACGCAAAGGTGGTGGGACGACGGTGAGCACGACAACAGGGTCCCGGGTCGCGATCGCGGAGGCGCTCCAGATCGTCCTGCCCGAGGGCCTGCCGTTCCGGTTCACCGCGTACGACGGCAGCACCGCGGGTCCCCGAGACGCCGAGGTCAGCATGCACCTGGCCAACGAACGGGGACTGTCGTACGTGCTGACCGCGCCCGGCGACCTCGGGATGGCGCGGGCCTACGTCGTCGGCGACCTGGTCATCGGGGGCGTGCACCCCGGCGACCCGTACGAGCTGATGCGGATGATGTCGGACGAGGTGCGCTTCCGCCGCCCGCCGACCGCCGAGGCGCTCCGAGTCGTCCGCGGGCTGGGCTGGGGGCACCTCAAGCCGCCGCCTCCGCCGCCGCAGGAGCACCTGCCGCGCTGGCGGCGAACGTTCGAGGGCCTGCGGCACTCCCGTGGTCGGGACGCGGCCGCGATCCATCACCACTACGACGTGTCCAACGCCTTCTACGAGATGGTGCTCGGGCCGTCGATGACGTACACCTGCGCCGTCTACCCGTCGCCGAAGTCCACTCTCGAAGAGGCGCAGCTGGAGAAGTACGACCTGATCGCCCGCAAGCTCGGCCTGCGCCCCGGTATGCGGTTGCTCGATGTGGGCTGCGGGTGGGGTGGGATGGTGCGCCACGCGGCACGCGAGTACGGCGTGCGTGCTATCGGTGTCACGTTGTCGCGCCAGCAGGCCGACTGGGGGGCAGCGGCGATCGAACGAGAGGGGCTGAGTGACCTGGCGCAGGTGCGCTTCAGCGACTACCGCGACGTACCGGAGACGGCGTTCGACGTGATCAGCTCGATCGGGCTCACCGAACACGTGGGACTGCGCAACTATCCGGCGTACTTCACGTTCCTGCGCGGGCGTCTGCGGCCGGGCGGCCGGCTTCTCAACCACTGCATCACCCGCAGCGACAACCGGCCACGCGACACGGGTGCGTTCCTGGACAGATACGTGTTCCCCGATGGTGAGCTGACCGGTTCCGGGCGGGTCGTGACCGAGGCGCAGGACGCCGGGCTCGAGGTGCGACACTCCGAAAACCTGCGGGAACACTACGCGCTCACGCTCGCCGCCTGGTGCCGCAACCTCGTGGACCACTGGGACGAGGGCGTGGCGGAGGTGGGTGAAGGAACCGCAAAGGTGTGGGGCCTCTACATGGCCGGCTGCCGGTTGGGCTTCGAGCGCAACGAGGTGCAGCTGCACCAGGTGCTCGGAGTACGGGTCGCGAGCGACGGTGACGCGTCGTTCCCGCTCCGACCGGACTGGTAGGCCGTCCGCTACCCCCATCCGTGCCAGGGAGCTCAGCCCAGCTGGCGGGTCGCCTCGTAGAGGATGATTCCGGCTGCGACGGCGAGGTTGAGCGACGACGCCCGGCCGAGCATCGGAATCCTGACCGCTGACGTGCTGCGACTCAGCGCATCGGTCGGCAGCCCGGTGCGCTCGCTCCCCAGCACGATCATGACCGGCGTCGAGAGCACGGCATCAGCCAGCGGCGTCCCGGCGCGCGCCGACGTTGCGACCGTCATGACGTTCGCCGCCTCTGCCCACTCGAATGCAGCGTCGAGGCTGGACTCGTGCACCAGCGGAAGTGAGAACAGTGATCCCATCGACGCCTTGACGGCCTGGGGGGAGAAGGGGTCTGCTCCATCCCCGACGAGTACGACACCGGCCGCACCAAAGGCATCCGCGGTGCGGATGATCGTGCCGACGTTGCCCGGGTTGGCCACTTCATGCAGCGTGACGAGGACGCCGGAGTCGGTCACGTCCAGATCGTCGAGGCGACAGAGCCGGCGGCGTACGACTGCCGCCAGGCCGGACGGTCCGTCTCGTCCGGAGAGCCGGCTGAAGAGCTCCGCGGTCAACCGTGCCACAGGCGTCCCGGCCCGCTCTTGCTCGGCGACCATGGCCGCGGCGGGGGAGCCCCCCAGCAGGTCCGGTGCGACGACGAGCACCTCGATCTGCGCCTCGGACTCGACCGCCTGCCAGACCGGGCCGATTCCCTCGACGACAAGGGCGCCCTCGCGTCGGCGGTATCGCCGGTCGGCCAGGGATCGCATCCGCTTGACCAGCGGGTTGGCGGTGCTACTGATCAGCTCACCCGACACGATGTCATCATTGTCGATGCGGGCGACGGACTCGCGCGGCCCGGGCGGTTTGCCGCGCTAGCCGACGGGTACGGTGCCAGACTGGGGGTCGAGCGGGGGCTGAGCGGTGGAGGTGACCCACACATGACGAAGCCTCTCGACCTTCGGCTCCGTGACGACGATGTCCTCGATGAGATCGAGCTGACGGCGAACCTCATCATTGCGGCCTCCGAGGCGGACGGTCGGCTCCCGCAGGTGGAGGTTGACGCGATTCTCGGCGTCGCCTGGCCGACGCAACCGCCGACGGTGCCTTAGCCGAAGCGGCCGGAGATGTAGGCCTCGGTGCGTCGGTCGGACGGGTTCGAGAAAATCGTCTTCGTCTGGTCAAACTCCACAAGCAGGCCGGTACGGTTCCCGGTCGTCTCATCAGGGCGAGCTGTGAAGAATGCCGTTCGGTCTGAGACCCGGGCCGCTTGCTGCATGTTGTGGGTCACGATGATGATCGTGTACTGCTCGCGGAGGTCAACCATGAGGTCCTCGATGTGTGAGGTCGCGATCGGGTCGAGGGACGAGCATGGCTCGTCCATGAGGATCACGTCCGGCTTCGTCGCGATGGTTCGCGCGATACACAGCCGCTGCTGCTGTCCCCCGGACAAACCAAAGGCGCTCTGCTTCAGCTTGTCCTTCACCTCGTCCCACAGCGCCGCGTCCCGCAGCGCACCCTCGACGTGGCTGTCCAGATCGTCGACTTCCATGCCGATGACTCGGGGCCCGTACGCCACGTTGTCGTAGATCGACTTGGGAAATGGGTTGGGCTTCTGGAAGACCATGCCGATCCGTCGACGCACCTCGATTGCGTCCACCTTCGAGTCGTAGATGTCCGCGCCGTGGTAGGCGACTCGCCCCGCCACCCGCGCCCCTGCCACCAGATCGTTCATCCGGTTCAAGCAACGCAGCACAGTGGTCTTGCCGCAGCCTGACGGTCCGATCAACGCCGTGATCTCGTGCCGGCCGAAGATGAGATTGACGTCGTGCACGGCGTGGAAGTCCCCGTAGTACACGTTGAGGTCTTCGCATTCCATTACGCCACTGGGCTCGGGGGGCAGGTCTCGCTGGTTGTCTACCTGAGGCTCGAGAAGCGGAGCGTCCACCGACTGGTCATCAACCGAGCCCGGCTTCGCTGTCGTCGCCGTGTTTGGTCCCATGTCACTCCTCACCAGCGGCGCTGGAACTTGTTGCGGATGAAGATCGCCAAACCGTTGAGCAACAGCACCATACCGAGCAGCACGATGATGGCCGCAGCAGCGGCTACCTTGAACTCCTCGCGTGACTCACTGGTCCAGTTGAAGATCTGAATCGGCATAGCGGTGAACGCCGACATGATGCCTGTGGGGTCGAACCGTACAGTGACGGCGACCCCGACGATCAAGAGCGGAGCCGCTTCACCGATGGCGCGCGACAGCGCGATGATCGTCCCCGTCGCGATGCCCGGGATAGCGGACGGCAGCACCTGACGCCATGTCGTCTGCAAAGGTGTCGCCCCGAGCGCCAAGGATCCCTCGCGGATCTCTCGAGGCACCGCTCGGACTGCCTCTCGCGTGGTGATGATGATGACCGGAAGAATTAGCAGGCCCAAGGCGACCGCGCCGACCAGGATGATCCCGGTTCGTTGGATCCCTACCAGGGCGACGATGCCGACCGCCAACATTCCGTAGATCACGGACGGGATGGCGGCGAGGTTCTGCAGGTTCAGCTCGACTAGCCGGTTGTACCAGCGGGTGTTGTCGGCAAACTCCTCGAGGTAGACAGCCGCTGCTATCCCAATGGGGATCGCGAGAAGCGCCGTCGTCACCATGAGCCAGAGGGTGCCTAGCAGCGCAGCGCGCAGACCGGTCGTGTCGGGCGTCAGCTTGGAGCCGTACTCGGTGATCAACGCGCTGTCGAAACGTCCGGCTCCGTCAACCGCGGTGGTCACGACGAGTGTCATCAAGAAGACGATGGCCATAGCCAAGGACAACCAGAGGGCCGCCAAGAACAGCAGAGATCCAGCGCTGCTGTCATGACCTCGTTTAGATGTGCTCAGCACCTGCGGCGCCACGACTGTGGCAGCCATCAGTACACCTCCCGGATGCGACGGACGAGGACGATACTGATCATGTTGATGACGAGCGTGATCATGAACAGCAGGAGTCCTACCGCGAAGAGCGTGTTGTAAGAGACCGACCCGACGATGTTCTCTCCTCCCGCTGTGTTGGCGATATAGCCGGTCATCGTCTGCATGCCCTCACGGACGTCAGGACTCAGGTTTGGTTGGGAACCTGCCGCCAGTGCGACGATCATGGTCTCTCCGACGCCCCGGGAGATGCCCAACACGATCGCGGCAGCGATCCCCGAGATCGCCGCAGGAAAAACCACTCGCAATGTTGTCTGCATGCGGTTCGCGCCCATGGCCAGTGATCCTTGGCGCAATGCGTCCGGGACGGCGGACATGGCGTCTTCGGAAAGCGATGCGATGGTGGGGATGATCATCACCCCGAGCACGATGCCAGCCGCGAGGGCATTGGTAAATCCGACTTCAACTCCCAACCAGGCGCGCAGGAGGGTCGGGGTTATGAACTGAAGGGCGAAGAAGCCATACACGACTGACGGGATGCCGGCAAGCAGTTCGAGCACCGGCTTGAGCACACGACGCACGCGTGGACTGGCGTACTCAGACAGGTACATGGCGGCGCCGAGTCCAAAGGGGATCGCGACGATCATGCCCACCAGAGTCGTCATCAAGGTGCCCGCTACCAGTGGCAGCGCGCCGTACTCCGTGGGTGCAAAGTTCGGTCGCCACGTCGTACCGAACAGGAAGTCGGAAACGGGAACCTGTTGGAAGAAGTTGAGAGCTGGCCCGACAAGGGCGATCACGATGCCCACTGTCACCGCCACGGACACGAACGCTGCCACGCGAAGCAGCAGCATCACGACCATCTCGCCGGGCCGGCGGGAGCCAGCTAGCGACGTCGGGCCTGGGTCATCGCCGCCGGTGACGCTGATGATCGGCGCCGTCGTCGTCATGCTGGTGAATCCCCTCGGTGGTCCTCGGAAACAGCGTGAACCCCGGGAGTGGGCGGCGTACGCATGCCCCCGGGGTTCACCGTCACTGCAGTCCGCTGAGAGCGCTCTCTGTTTCCTGACTCTGCTCCTCGTTAAGCGGAATGTACAGCGCCGCCTCGGTGATGGCAGGCAGGTTGGCGATATAGAAGTCGACGAAGCCCGCCACCTGGGGCTTCTCTGCGTACGACTTGTTGGCGGGGTAGATGAACAGCGGCCGCGAGAGAGGCGAGTACTCGCCGTTCTGCGCGGTCTCTGCGCTGGGCTCGACACACCCGCTTCCGGAGTCGATCTGCAGCGCCTTCAACTTGTCGCTGTTCTGCTCGTAGAAGGTGAATCCGAAGTAGCCCATGCCGCCCTCGGTGTTGGCAACACCATCCACTAGGACGTTGTCATCCTCTGACGCCTCGTAGTCGTCGCGAGAAGCGCCCTCTTCACCGTT
>JACCZI010000146.1 GCA_013696015.1 Nocardioidaceae bacterium | reverse complement strand
CTCTGGCCGGCCGGAGCGGCCGTTCGGTGGTGGTGGTTATCGCGGTCGCGTCGGTGGTCCTCGCCGAGGTGGGCCGTAGGCGGCACTGCGGTTCGACCGTCTTCAGCGCTGATGCCGCCCTGTGGGCGCCCCTCTGGGTGGTTGAGCGAGCGGTCTGCATCTGGCTGGCGTTGGCCTGGCGCGCGTGCGGGGGCGTTCCGTACGCCGGTCGACGGCTGAGATGCGCGGCGCACCCGACAAGACGGCTGAGCGGTTCGGGTTGCCCGGAGGAGTGCTGCTCGTGCGAGGTGGCCGTCAGGTGGGCTTCGGTGGTCGGGATGACGTCGTGAGGCGGCCGCGGGAGGTGCAGGTGACGATCTGCCCTGGTGGACCGCTGCTGGTGCGTGGCGCTGACGTGGTTCGTGATGGCGACGGGGTAGCACACCAGGTCACCCGGCCCGTGGTGGCGATATGCCGGTGCGAGAAGTCGTCAATGGCGCCGTGGTGTGACGGCACCCACAAGCTCGTCCAGGACCGGAGACGGAGCGCGCCCCCACCCGGGAAGGGTGAGGGCGCGCTGAGAGCGATCTAGCGGTCAGGACCTCGCGTGGGTCCGGCTGGTAACCAGACCGAGAGCGATCATGCCGGCACCGAGGCCCAGGTGCAGCCAGTTGTCGGCGTCGTTGAGCGGGATGAAGTTGGCGCTGTTGGTTTCCTTTGCGGTGTCGATGACCAGCCCGTATATCCACAATCCCAGATAGATGATCCCGCCACCGATGAGATAGGTGCGCGCGCCGGCTGCGGTGCGGGCCATGACGAGCCCCACGCCGTACAGCCCGTGCACGATGTTGTGCAGGACCGAGACCTGGAAGAGGCCGAGAAGCATGGCATTGCCGTCGTTGCCGGCAAGCTCAAGGCCCTCGTACAGGTTGGTGGTGATCCCCGGCACGAACCCGAGAATGCCGGTGAGAAGGAAAACTGCGCCGACTGCGGCTGCCACCAGACAGACAAGTGGTCGACTCGTGTTCGTGGTGCTCCTACCAGCGGTTGCGCTCATGTCAAGCCCTTCTCTTGTTGAGCCGCCCGTAGGCGGGCGCATCCACAGTGTGACAGTCGTTGCACCGATCTACCGGTTTCCACGCTCGACGAGGTACGCGAGTCGCCGCAGCGACTCGGTGTTGCGCTTGTGGAGGAAGCCGTTCTCGACCACGTCCGGGACGAGTCGGGCGGGTCCCGCGATGACGTTCTCGGTGATGGTGACGCGTGAGCCTGCCCCGGCCGGTTCGATGTCGAACCGGACCCTCGCCTCGCCGCTGGGCCAGGCCCTAGCCCGCAGCTGCAGCCTGCGCGGCGCATCGACCTCCTCCACCTCGGTGCTGTCGCTGATCAGAGCCGGCCACGCGCCTACCGAATGGTGCAGCTTCGAGCCGTGCGCCGGCCAGGTGTCGTCCACCGCTCGGATGCACGACGCGCCGACCACCCACGAGGCGTACGACCAGCCGTCCCGGAGGACGTCGAAGATGTGGTCGGGACTGGCGTCGATGTCACGCGTGGTCACACTCATGAGTGTGTGATACCCCACTGGCAGCCCACGATGCCTCGACAGGGGCACTAACGTCGTGACCGCGAGCACGGACGAGAGGGGCCACAGTGTCAGGACCAGGTGCTGGGACCGCAGCCCAGGCCGATCACGACGCCGTCGTGATCGGTGCCGGCCCCAACGGGTTGGTGGCAGCCAACCTGCTTGCGGACGCCGGCTGGGATGTCCTGGTGCTGGAGGCGCAGCCCACCATCGGAGGCGCGGTGCACAGCGACAGCGCGGTCCACGAGGGCTACATCCACGACACGTTCAGCTCGTTCTACCCGCTGACGGCTTGCTCCCCGACGATCCAGGGCCTGCACTTGGAGCGGCACGGGCTGGTGTGGCGGCAGGCTCCTGCGGTGGTCGGCACTCCGTTCGACGACGGGTCATGGGTGATGCTCGACCACGACCCCGGCGTGACGGCGGCCGGGCTCGACCGGCACGCAGCGGGGGACGGCGACACCTGGCTGGACATGGTGGCGACGTGGCGAAAGGTTGCGCCGTCTCTGATCGGGGCCCTGCTGACGCCGTTCCCACCGGTCAAGCACGGCCTTGGCCTGTTGGCCCGCCTGCCGCGTGTCGGTGGGCTGTCGTTCGTGCAGCTGCTGGTGTCGTCTGCGCAGTCGCTCGCCGGACAGTTCCGCAGCGAGCCGGCGCGCGTGCTGCTGTCGGGCAGCGCCGCACACGCGGACATCCCGCCGAGTGCTCCGGGCTCCGGGCTCATGGGGTGGTTGCTGTGCATGTTGGGCCAAGAGGTCGGGTGGCCGGTGCCGGAGGGCGGTGCCGGACGGCTGGCAGCGGCGTTGGGGGACCGGTTCGTCTCGCAGGGTGGTGACATCCGCTGTTCCACCCGGGTCAGGCGGGTGCTCGTCCGTGACGGGCGCGCCATGGGTGTGGAGACAGACGACGGGGAGGTGGTGACCGTCCGGCACGCGGTCATCGCTGACGTCGTGGCGCCGCGGCTCTACGGGGATCTGGTCGCCTGGGAGCACCTCCCGGCCAAGCTGCGTGTCCGCATGCAGCACTTCGAGTGGGACCCGGGGACGGTCAAGGTGGACTGGGCGCTGGACAGGCCCATCCCCTGGGTCTCGGCGCCCGACCGCGCACCCGGCACCGTTCACATCACCGAGTCGATGGAGCACGCGGCGGTGACGTCGGCGCAGATCAGCTCCGGCGCCGTGCCGGCGGAGCCGCTGCTGCTCCTGGGACAGATGACCACCGCTGACGCGACCCGGTCCCCGGCCGGCACCGAGTCGGCGTGGGCGTACACACACGTCCCCCAGAAGGTACGGGCCGACGCTGGCGGTGACGGCATCCGTGGCGTGTGGGACTCCGACGACAGCGAGAGGATGGCGGACCGGATGCAGGCGCGCGTCGAGCGCTACGCGCCTGGCCTCGCCGACCGGATCGTGGCCCGGCGGGTGCTCGGCCCACTGGACCTGCAGGCCCGCGACGAGAACCTCGTGTCCGGGTCCATCAACGGCGGCACGTCGTCGCTGTACCAGCAGCTGATCTTTCGGCCGGTGCCCGGGCTCGGCCGCGCGGAGACGCCGGTCAAGGGGCTGTACCTCGGCTCGGCCTCCGCCCATCCCGGTGGCGGCGTGCACGGAGCGCCTGGCTCGAACGCTGCCCGGGCGGCGCTCGGGCATGCCTGTCTACGGCGGCTGCGCTGAGCCAGTTTGTGAGCGCGAGCCCTCGGGTACGAGCCGAGCAGCCCACCTTCGATCGCAAAGGACGAGACGATGAGCGGCCACTACCCCCGACTCGCCGTGGTGACCGGCGCCGACTCCGGCATGGGCAAGGCGACCGCCCACATCCTGGCCGATGAGGGCTTCGACGTCGGCATCACATTCCACACCGACGAGTCCGGTGCGCAGGAGACCAAGGCAGAGGTCGAGCAGCGTGGCCAGCGGTGCTTCGTCGCCCGCCAGGAGCTCGCGTCCCCCGACGCGGCCGCCGCGGTGGACGAGCTGATCGGGCAGCTCGGCGGCATCGGTGTCCTGGTCAACAACGCCGGTACCGGGACCTCCGACGCCGTGGTCGACATGTCGTACGAGAGCTGGCGCGAGGTCTTGGCGGCGGACCTGGACGGCCCGTTCCTGTGCGCTCAACGCGCGGCGCGCATCATGATCGATGCCGACAGCGGCGGCCGGATCATCAACGTCACCAGCGTCCATGAGCACGTCCCGCGTCTGGGTTCGGGCGCGTATTGCGCCGCCAAGGCGGGGCTCGGCATGTTCGGCAAGGTGCTCGCCCTCGAGCTGGCGCCATACGGAATCACCGTCGTGTCGGTGGCACCGGGCGAGATCGCGACGCCCATGACCGGTGCGGAGGAGTCCCGGGCGTACTCGCAGGACCGACCGGGCAACCCGATCGGCCGGCCTGGTCACGTCAACGAGGTGGCATCGGTGATCGCCTTCTTGGCATCGCCGCGCTCGTCGTACGTCACGGCGACGTCGTGGTTGGTCGACGGTGGGCTGACAGCGATGGCCGCGCACGGCCACGACAAGGCCGACGCCAGCTGGCGGGAGCTCTGAGCGGGCCAGGTCTCAGACGAGCGGGGTCTCGTCGAGCCGGCGCAACAGCTCGGCCGGGTCGTCGACAATCACCACGTCGGGGGTGGCCTGCTCGCGCAGCGCGGCATCGCTGAAGCCGCCGGTGCGCACGAGGATGACCGGGATACCGGCCTTCTGGGCGGCTGCGGCGTCCCACGGCGCGTCACCTACCAATACCGGGTCGCGGGAGCCGATCTTGTCTGCGGTCAGCTGCAGCAGGTCGTCATCGGGCTTGGAGCTGTCGACGTCATCGGTTGTGGCGATCGCGTCGATGCAGTCGTCGACGTCGAGCTGCTTGCGTGCGGCTGCCAGGTGCTTGTCCTTGCCGGACGAGGGAAGCCCGACCCGCAGGCCGCGGCCCTTGAGGGTCCGAACGAGTGCTGCTGCCCCGTTGGTGGGGCGGATCCGGTCGAGCATCGTGTCGAAGAGCTCCTCCCAGCGTTCCCGCAGCGGGTCACCCAATCGTTCCTCGACCTCGTCGCCGGCGACCCAGCCGACCAGGCGGTCACCGCCCATACCGATCGCGGCGTGCACGCTCACGCCCGGCACGACCACGTCGTGCTCGAGGAACGCCTGCTGCCAGGCGGCCACGTGCAGGTAGACGGTGTCGACCAGCGTCCCATCGACGTCGAGCAGCACTGCATCGGCCATGGCTGCCTCGTACCCCTGAGGGTTCGGTTCCATGTCTGATCCACTGCCGGGTGACGAGACTATGCTACGCTTAACGTACTACGTCATGCGTAACAAGAGGAGTGGCGATGGGCCGACCGCCTAGGTTCAGTGAGCCGGCGCTCCTGGTGCTGATCAGCCTGCTCGATGGCCCGCGGCACGGATATGCCATCGCCGATGACATCGAGCGCCTGACCGGTGACCGGCCGGGTCCAGGGAGCCTGTACGGAGCGGTCTCTCGGCTGGTCGGTACCGGCTTGATCGCCGAAGGTGACGCCGACGGCAGACGGCGGCCGTACCGGCTGACGCCGCGGGGAATGTCTCTGGTCCGGGCAGAGGTGGCAACCATGGCCGCCGTCAGCCACGAAGCGCGGCGACGGCTGCGCGCCGCGCCGCAAGCCGGTCCAGCATGAGCAGGATCCTCCTCTGGCTGGCTCCGGCAGAGTGGCGGCGGCGTTACGGGCCCGAGGTCCTCGACCTGATGGCCGGGTCCGACCGGCCGGTGGCCGATCGCGCGAACCTGTTCTGGACCTGTCTTGGGCTGCGAGTCAGCAGCCTCACGAAGGGAGTGCCCATGCGTAGATCGATGGTCGTCGCCAGCGCCGGGATGCTGGTCCTGGGCGTCGCCTGGGCGGTTGCCGCAACGCCTCGACTGCGAGACGGG
>JACCZI010000145.1 GCA_013696015.1 Nocardioidaceae bacterium | reverse complement strand
CAGCCCTAACCCATCACGCCACGGTGTGGGCAGCCGCCGGCCACCCATACGCGGTGTTCCCGACGACGTACGCCGATCTGCTCCGCATCACCGGCGGCAAGCCGGTCAACGTCGAGACCACCGGCTGACAGTGCTCACCCCCACCACGATCCGAGACTTATGACGGAGCCAAGAGGATAGCCAGGCGTCAGAAGTCTCGGATGAACGACGGGGCGGGAGCGGCGGGCCGGGCGGAGCAGGGCGAGGCGTCAGAAGGCTCGGATCGTGGAAGGGTTGAGCGGCTGGCCGCTAGGGTTCGCCCCGTGGCCGCCGACACCGAGTCCACCGACCGCACGGCTCGCGGTCCCGTGGGGCGGATCCGGTTCATGGACCAGCAGCGGGTCAACCTCGACGGCTTCGCTCACGAAGACATCGGGCTCGGTCTGGTAGCCCTGCACAGCCCGCACGATCCGGAGCCCTCACTGCTGGTCGAGGACGGCGTGGTCCTCGAGATGGACGGTCGCCCCGCTGCGGACTTCGACGTCCTTGACGCCCTGATCGCCACGCATGGCATCGACCTCGAGGTCGCACCCGAGGCGATGGCACTCGACGACGTGGTGTTGGCACGGCTGTTCGTCGATCCGGCCGTCCCGCGCAGCGAGATCGTCCGCCTGGTCGCCGGCACCACACCCGCCAAGCTGGCCCAGGTGGTCGCGTTGCTGCGACCGCCCGAGCTGACGCTGGCGATGACCAAGCTCCGCGCCCGGCGCACGCCGAGCAACCAGGCCCACGTCACCAACCGTCTCGACGACCCGCTGCTGCTCGCCGCCGATGCCGCGACCGCGGCGGCGTACGGCTTCCGCGAACTGGAGACGACCGTGCCCGTCCTCGCCGACGCACCCTCGAACGCGGTCGCTGTGACCGTGGGAGCGGCCGTCGGCTCGCGGGGTGTCCTCGTGCAGTGCTCGGTCGAGGAGGCGATGGAGCTGGAGATGGGCATGCGGGGCCTGGTGTCGTACGCCGAGACGGTCAGCCTGTACGGCACGGAGTCGGTGTTCGTCGACGGGGACGACACCCCTTACTCCAAGGCACTGCTGGCGGCGGCGTACGCCAGCCGCGGGGTCAAGATGCGGGTGTCGTCGGGGGCCGGCTCGGAGGTGCTGATGGGCGGCGCCGAGTGCCGTTCGATGCTCTACCTGGAGTCGCGCTGCGTCTCACTGGCGCGGGCGATGGGGGCCCAAGGCGTCCAGAACGGGGGCATCGACGGGGCCAGCGTCGCGGGGTCGGTGCCGTGCGGCGTTCGTGAGCTGATGGCAGAAAACGTCATGGTCATGGCCCGCAACCTCGAGTCGTGCTCCGGCAACGACGCGCTGATGTCCGAGTCCGACGTGCGCCGCACCTCGCGGACGCTGCCGATCCTGCTCGCCGGCAGCGACTACGTGTGCAGCGGTTTCGGCTCGATCCAGCGCTACGACAACATGTTCGGGCCGTCGCAGTGGAACGCCGAGGACTTCGACGACTGGCTGGTGATGCAGCGTGACTGGGGCGTTGACGGCGGGCTGCGTACGGCCGATGTCGACGACGTAGGCGCGCTGCGGCAGCGGGCGGCCGAAGCGACGCGTGACGTGTACCGCTGGCTGGGGCTGGCCGACTTCTCCGACGAGCACGTCGAGCGGGCGGTTGACGCCGTGGGCTCGAAAGACCTCGGCGACCCCGACCCGATGGTGGTGCTGAGCGCGGCACAGGCGATCCGCAGCTCCGGGCTCGGCTCGCTGCAGGTGGCCAGGGCACTGCTGGAGTGCGGGTACGACGTCGAAGCGGGTCGTGTGCTGGACATGCTCGCGGTGCGGGTACGCGGGGACCATCTCCAGACTGCGGCGATCTTCGACGAGTCGATGAACGTGCTCAGCGCGGTGACGGACCCCAATGACTACGCAGGTCCGGGCACGGGCTACGAACCGACCGCAGTCCGGAAGGCCGAGATCGACGCGATCAGGCAGGCGCGTGGAGTGGCGGACCTTCGCGCCGACCAGGCGCAGTGGGCCGACGACCGGTTGCACGCCGTCGGCCCCGCGGCTCCGGGGACCGATCCCCGCGAGGTGGTCATCGGTCTGTCCCCCGGCGTTGGCAGGACCGTTTGGCGGACCCTGTCCGGCCTGTCGGTCGTCGCGGTGCTCGAGGAGCTGCTCGCCGGACTGGAGGAGGAGGCCTGCGTGGCGCGGGTGGTGCGGGTCAACACCACCCTCGACCTCGGCATGGTGGGTCTCACCGCGGCCCGGCTCGCCGGGTCCGGTATCGGCATCGGGCTGCAGGGCAAGGGCACCGCTCTCATCCACCGACGTGGCCTGCCCCCGCTGGCGAACCTGGAGCTCTACAGCATGGCGCCGGTGATCACACCCGCGCTGTACCGGCTGCTGGGCACCAACGCCGGTCGGCACGCGAAGGGGGCGACACCGGTGCCGGCGCGCAACCCCTACACCGACGAGGCGATCGAAGCGCGCTACCACACCAGCGTGATCGCCCTTGTGGCGCTCGAGCGCGCCTGCGTCGACGGCTCGCTCGGCACCGAGGACATCGAGGTGGCGCTGTGACGCGGGCGTTCTCAGGTCGCCCGGCGGAGGAGATCACGCCCGATCGCCTGGTGCGCGACGAGCTCGGCACCGACGACGTACGCATCCATCCCGACACGCTGGAGCACCAGGCGGAGGTCGCCGAGCGCCACGGCAACCCGCAGCTTGCCGCCAACCTGCGTCGTGCGGCCGAGCTCGCCGTGGTGTCGGAGGACCGGGTGCTCGCGATGTACGAGGCCCTGCGCCCCCACCGGTCCAGCGCAGCGGACCTTGCGTCGCTGGCGAGTTCGCTCGACGAGTTCCCAGCGCCACGGTGCGCGGCGCTGGTGCGGGAAGCGGCGGCGGTCTACGCCCGGCGCGGCCTGCTGGCGTGAGCATCGCCGCCGGCATCGACATCGGGAACTCGACGACCGAGGTGGTGATCGCCCGCCTGGCGAGCGGCCGGGTCAGCGTTCTGGGCGCCGCCGCGGCGCGAACCCGCCGAACCAAGGGTTCGCCCGAGAGCCTGGACGGAGCCGAGAGCCTGGTTCGCCGACTGGAACGCCAGCACGGAGTCACCGTGACGCTGGCCTCGGCGGCGCCGTTGCGGCGCGTCGAGACCAGCGCGGTCGTGCTGCCC
>JACCZI010000136.1 GCA_013696015.1 Nocardioidaceae bacterium | reverse complement strand
GTGCGGTGCGAGGCAGCCGCCAGGACGAGGCGCTGACTCTCACCGCCGCCGACGGCGCCGTGGCCCGGGTCCACCTGCCGTGCGCCCCGTCGCAGAGTGACCGCAACGACCTGGTCGCGGCGGCCGCTGCCTTCGGCTCGTTCGGGCTCGTCCTGGTACGACGCGGTGGCTTCGCAGTCGGCCGGGCCGAGCAGGGTTCGCTAAAGGCCTCGCGCTGCGGGACCCGCTACGTGCAGGGCAAGACAAAGGCCGGCGGCTGGAGCCAGCAGCGCTTTGCTCGCCGGCGCGCCAACCAGGCTGATGCGGTGGCGCAGGCGGCGGCCGGTGCGGTATCAGCGGTGCTCGGCCGCATCGCCACGACCCTCGTGTGCGGTGGCGACCGGACGCTGGTACGCCAGACCCTCGAGCTCAGTGGCGCCGACGGTTGGCCGGTGGTGCGGTGGTTGGACGTCCCCGATCCGCGCCGTCAGGTGCTGATCGACGCGATCCCACGGGCCAGGGCCGCACGCATCGACCTCAACTCCGCCGCCAGAAGTCTCGGATCGTAGGTGTTGGGCACGGTCAGACGGTGGCGGCGCTGAACGTGTCGCACGCCGCGAGCGTGCCCTGCTCGTACCCGGCCAGGAACCAGTCCTCCCGCTGCTGCGCCGAACCATGAGTCCACTGCTCCCGAATCACGTCACCGCCGCCGCTCTGCTGGATCCGATCGTCGCCAACGGCGTGTGCGGCGTCGATCGCCCGTGAGATGTCGTCTGAGGTGAGCTCCACGATGAACGGCTCACCGCTCGCGTCGGGCGCGGTGGTCGCGTGCCTGGCCCACATGCCGGCATAGCAGTCGGCCTGCAGCTCCAACCTCACCGAATCACTTTGCGGACCCTGCTGTGTCCGGACCTGGCTCATCGTGCCGAGCAGGTCCTGCACGTGGTGGCCGTACTCGTGCGCCAGCACGTACGCTTCCGCGAAGGTGCCGCCCTCGGCGCCGAGCTGCGCCTCAAGCATGTCGTCGAAGAACGTCGTGTCGATGTAGATGGTGTCGTCGACCGGGCAGTAGAACGGCCCGACAGCGCTGCTGGCGTTGCCGCAGCCGTCGGTGGTGGTCGCGCCGGAGAAGAACTCGGTCTGCGAGATCTGGTAGTCGGTGCCCGACTCCTCGGGCAGCGCGCTGCTCCAGTAAGACTGCACCGAGTTCACCGTGGCGACGAGTGCACAGTCCTGGCTGGTGTTGGCGTCCTCACCGGTCTGGCACTGCGCCGCAAGGTCGGTGTTGTTCGGGATGTCTTCTGCTGCAGTGTCACCGCCTAACCCACCGCCGAAGACGACGAACGCGATCACGACGAGGACCAGCCCGCCGATCCCACCGCCCACGCCCATCGGCATGCCACGCGACAGGCCCGTGCCGCCCGACAGCCCACCGGTGCTGCGCCGACCGCGGCGGTCGCGGATCTGCGAGGTGTCGAGGCGCGCCCGGGGATTGAACTTCATGGCCGTAGACTATGGACATGCTGGCAGCGGCCCACTAGACGCCCGTCGCGCGCCCGTCGCGCGGCTGTGCGTCTCGTCCCCGCCGTCCCTGGAGTTCTCATGCTCACCGTGTCCGACCTCGAGGTGCGCGCCGGCGCCCAGCTACTGCTGTCCGGCGCGTCGTTTCGGGTCGGCTCCGGCGACCGGGTCGGCCTGGTGGGACGCAACGGTGCCGGCAAGACGACGCTCACCAAAATCATGGCCGGGGAGCTACAACCCGCCTCCGGTCGGGTGCTGTCCACCGGCTCGGTGGGATACCTTCCGCAAGATCCCCGCACCGGCGACCTCGAGGTCTGCGCCCGCGAACGGATCCTGTCCGCCCGGGGTCTCGACGAGGTGGTACGCCGGCTGCGGGCCGCTGAGCACGAGATGAGCTCCTCCGATGAGGACCAGCGCGAGCGTGGGATGCGACGTTATTCTCGCGCTGATGCCGAGCTGCACGCCGGCGGTGGGTACGCCGCCGAGGCGGAGGCGGCCACGCTGGCCGCCAGCCTCGGCCTGCCGGACCGGGTGATGAGCCAACCACTGGGCACTCTGTCGGGTGGTCAGCGGCGTCGCGTCGAGCTGGCCCGCATCCTGTTCTCCGGTGCGGAGACGTTGCTGCTCGATGAGCCCACCAACCACCTCGACGCCGACTCCGTCGTCTGGCTGCGAGAGTTCCTCAAGGCTCACCGTGGCGGGCTGGTGGTGATCAGCCACGATGCTGCGCTGCTCGAGCACACCGTCAACCGGGTCTTGCATCTCGACGCCACGCGGGCCGAGGTCGACACGTACAACGTCGGCTGGCGGGCGTACCTGTTGCAGCGTGAAACCGACGAGCGGCGCCGACACCGAGAACGGGCCAACGCCGAGCGGAAGGCGAGCGCGCTGATGGCTCAGGCGGACAAGATGCGCGCCAAGGCGACCAAGGCGACGGCGGCGCACAACATGGCGCGGCGAGCCGAACGCCTGCTCGGCGGCCTCGAGGCGCAGCGTACGCACGAGCGGGTAGCGCGCATCCGCTTCCCCGCACCGGCGCGGTGCGGCAAGACGCCACTGCGGGCCGAGGGATTGTCCCGGTCGTACGGCTCGTTGGAGGTGTTCACCGACGTCGACCTTGCGATCGACCAGGGCAGCCGGGTCGTGGTGCTTGGGCTCAACGGGGCGGGCAAGACGACGCTGCTGCGCATTCTCGCCGGCATCGACCACCCGGACACCGGCCTGGTGGTTCCCGGGCATGGGCTCAAGCTGGGCTACTACGCGCAGGAGCACGAGACGCTGGACATCGACCGGAGCGTGCTGGCCAACATGGCAACGGCGGCCCCCGACCTCAACGACACCGAGCGGAGGCGGGTGCTCGGCTCGTTTCTGTTCACCGGCGACGACGCAGACAAGCCGGCTCGGGTGCTGTCCGGAGGCGAGAAGACCCGCCTCGCGTTGGCGATGCTGGTGGTCTCGAGTGCCAACGTGTTGCTGCTTGACGAGCCCACCAACAACTTGGACCCGGCCTCCCGTCACGAGGTCCTGGGCGCGATCCGGGCGTACGCGGGTGCGATTGTGCTCGTGACGCACGACGAAGGGGCCGTCGCAGCCCTTCAACCCGACCGGGTGCTGATCCTGCCGGACGCCGTGGAAGACCTGTGGTCGCCCGACTACTCGGGGCTGGTCGCGCTGGCGTGATGGCGCCGGGCGGGCGCCGGGAAGCATTGTCAGGCAGTCGGTGTTGAGGGCGGCGATGAGTCATAACGCCGCCCGTTACTACGCAATGAGGTCATACCTGGCCGACGGCTCGGTGGCGAAGCAAAAACTGAGCCGCGGGACGGTGCGGCGCGTCTCGCGCTTCGCGCGGCCGTACACCCGGCAGATCGTCGGCTTCCTCATCCTCGTCGTGATCGACGCCGGGCTGGTCGTGGCGACCCCACTTCTCTTCAAGAAGATCGTCGACGACGGCGTGCTCCGCCAAGACACCCGCCTCGTCGTGACGCTCGCGCTGATCGTCGCTGCGATCGCGTTCGTCGAGGCGGGGCTCACGCTCGCACAGCGCTACTTCTCCGCGCGGATCGGCGAAGGGCTCATCTACGACCTGCGGATCCGGGTCTTCGGGCACGTGCAGCGGATGCCACTGGCATTCTTCACGCGTACGCAGACCGGAGCGCTGGTGTCCCGCCTCAACAACGACGTGATCGGCGCCCAGCGGGCCTTCACATCCACGTTGTCCGGTGTGGTGTCCAACCTGATCAGCCTGGTGCTGGTCGTTGTGGTCATGCTGCTGCTGTCCTGGCAGATCACCATCGTCGCCCTTCTGCTGCTGCCACTGTTCCTGCTGCCCGCCAGGTGGGCAGGACGCAAGCTCGCCGGGCTGACCCGTGAGCAGATGCAGGTCAACGCCGACATGGGCACCTCCATGACGGAGCGCTTTCACGTAGGTGGTGCACTACTCGTCAAGCTGTTCGGTAGGTCGGCGCAGGAGGACGAGGCGTTCGCACGCCGGGCTGCCGGCGTCCGCGACCTCGGGGTCAGTATCGCCATGAACAGCCGGATCTTCTTCTCGGCGCTGACCCTGGTCGCGGCCCTCGCCACCGCGCTCGTCTACGGCATCGGCGGTGTGATGGGTGCCCGCGGCAGCCTGTCCGTCGGGACACTGCTGGCCCTGGCCGCCCTGATGGGCCGCCTGTACGGGCCGTTGACCGGCCTGTCCAACGTCCGGGTCGACGTGATGACTGCCCTGGTCAGCTTCGAGCGCGTCTTCGAGGTGCTCGACCTTCCGGCGATGATCCAGGACCGTCCCGGTGCTGCCGCGCTGCCGGCGGACGCCCCGGCCAGTGTGGAGTTCGACGGCGTGACGTTCTGCTACCCCGGCGCAGACGAGGTGTCCCTGGCCAGCCTCGAGTCGGTCGCCCGCGTCGACACCGCTAGCGGCGACGACGTCTTGCATGACGTGTCGTTCCGCGTCGAGCCGGGAGAGATGGTGGCCATCGTCGGCCACTCCGGTGCCGGCAAGTCGACGATCACGCATCTCGTGGCACGGCTGTACGACGTCAACACAGGAGCGGTGCTGGTGGGCGGTCGCGACGTACGCGACGTCACCCAGGAGTCGCTGCGCGCTGCGGTCGGGTACGTCACCCAAGACGCGCACATGTTCCACGACACAATCGGGGCCAACCTGCGCTACGCCCGCCCCGACGCCAGCGAGCAGCAGATGCGCGACGCGCTGCGTGCGGCGCAGATCCTAGATTTGGTCGAGGCGCTGCCTTCAGGGCTCGACACCGTTGTCGGAGACCGTGGCTACCGCCTGTCCGGCGGCGAACGGCAGCGGCTCGCCATCGCCCGGCTGCTGCTGAAGGCCCCACGCATCGTGGTGCTCGACGAGGCGACCGCCCACCTCGACTCCGAGTCGGAGCTGGCCGTGCAGCAGGCGCTCGACACCGCGCTGGCGGGTCGCACGTCGCTGGTGATCGCGCACCGCCTCTCCACGGTACGAGACGCCGACCGCATCCTGGTGGTCGACGCCGGCCGGATCGTCGAGCAGGGCACCCACGAGCAGCTGCTCGAGCGGCACGGCCTCTACGCCGACCTCTACCGCACCCAGTTCGCGACCCCCGCCGCCGAAGCGGTGGTCTGAACCATGGACCTCGGCCTGCGCGGCCGGGTGTTCATCGTGAGTGGTGCGGGTCGCGGGCTCGGTCGCGCCACCGCAGCGGTGCTCGTCGCCGAGGGCGCCCGCGTCGTCGTGTCTGCCCGCGCTGCGCCGGCACTGGATGACGTGGTGGGCGACCTCGGGGCCGACTCGGTCGAGCCGGTAGCCGCGGACAACGCGGCGCCGGAGACCGCCGACCGGCTGGTCAGCGCTGCGTTGGACCGCTGGGGGCGTCTCGACGGCGCGCTGATCAGCGTGGGTGGTCCACCCGCGGGCGCTGTGACCGACATGACTGACGACCAGTGGCGGGCAGCTTTCGAGTCGGTCTTCCTTGGTGCCGTACGCCTGGCGCGCCGCGTTGCGGACGCCCTCTCCGACGGGGGAGCGCTCGGGTTCGTGCTGTCCTCCTCGGTCCGCAGCCCGCTGCCGGAACTGGCCGTGTCGAACGGCCTGCGCCCGGGTCTGGCGATGGTCGCCAAGACCCTCGCCGACGAGCTCGGCCCACGCGGGATCCGCGTCAACGGCCTGCTGCCAGGCCGGGTTGACACCGAGCGGGTCCGCGAGCTCGACGCGCGCCACGGCGACGCGGCCGCGACCCGGCAACGTCACGAGGCGGCCATCCCACTGCGCCGCTACGGCCGTCCCGAGGAGTTCGCGCGCGCCGCGGCGTTCCTGCTCTCCCCGGCCGCGTCGTTCGTCACCGGAGCGATGCTGCCGGTCGACGGCGGCATGGTACGCGCCCTGTAGGCCGCCGCCCGCCGCCGAGGATGTGCCTCGACCCAGGCCAGGTACAGCCAGCCGAAGACCGCGAGGCCGGCGAAGAAGAACCACTGGAGGCCGTAGAAGAAGTGCGGCCCCTGGCCGAGGTCGGGCCGCTCGGTCGGAGCCAGCTCGGCCGTAGCAGGCACCTGCTCGGTCAACGCGAGGTAGCCGGGAACGAGGGGGTACCCGACGGTAGCCGCGATACCGGTGCTGGAGATCGCCCGGACCTGACCCTGGACCGGGCGCGTGGCGGACTCGCCGGCCGCGCTGTCGGCCCGCAGCCAGCCAATGACTGTCACCTCTCCGGGAGGTGGTGACGGCACCTGTTCCGGGGAGGGCGCGTCACCCGGCTGCCAGCCGCGGTTGACCAGCACCGCCGACCCCTCGGCGGTGACCAGCGGCGTAACCACGTCGACCCCGCGACCGCCCCCCTCGCGCGTCTGGAAACGCACCACCACCTGGGCCTCGGCGTCGTATGTCCCCACCGCGCTGACCCGACGCCACTCCTGCGTCGCGGCGACCTGTCCCCCCACATCCAGGAGGTCGGCCACGGGTACCGGATCGGTCACCAGGTTCGACGAGATCCGCGCATTGTCGACCTTCCGCTGGCTGAACCGGTCGAACTGCCACAGACCCAGGCGTACGCAGACAGCGGCCAACAGCACGACGAGCAGCAGGAAGCCGATCCAGCGGCGCTGCAACACGAACCGGTACACGC
>JACCZI010000129.1 GCA_013696015.1 Nocardioidaceae bacterium | reverse complement strand
TGGCGGTCCTGGCGTTCTACGTCGGCCGTCAGAGCGCGGGGGACGGAGCTGCATCGGACACCTCCGATGGGCCGAAGGTTCCGGCTTCGTCGGCCACCGCCGCGGCACGGCCCCTTGCGGCCCGCGCCATCAGCGACTTCGACCCACAAGGAGACCAGACCGAGAACCCTGAGGAGGCGGCCAACGCCATCGACGGGCGGCCCGACACGACCTGGACCACCTTGCAGTACAGCACCAGCCCGGAGTTCGGAGGTGACAAGGGCGGCGTCGGACTGTTGGTCGATCTTGGGAACCAGAAGGCTATAACCAGCGTCGGCATCCTCTTCGGGGCGACGCCGACACGCTTCGAGCTCTGGGCCGCTCCGGCCGGGACCGCCGACGCTCCTACGCTGCTCACCGAGCTGCGCCAGCTGGACGCCCGCAATGCCACGGGTGACTCCACGCGGGTCCGCCTCGACTCGCCGGTCCGCACCCAGTTCGTGCTGGTCTGGCTGACGTCGCTACCGCAGGAGGCGCCGGGCCTCTACCGCGGCATCATCGCCGACATCTCGGTCGAGGGCACCGCGTGACCTCAGCCGCGCAGCAGCGACTCGACGGCGCCGACGACAAGCAACTGGTCCAGCGGCACGTCCAGGGGGACGCGGACGCGTTCGGTGAGCTCGTCCGGCGCCATCGGGACCGGCTGTGGGCTGTTGCGCTGCGGACTCTCGGAGACCGTGAAGAGGCCGCGGACGCCCTGCAGGACGCCCTTCTCTCGGCGTTCCGGCGAGCCGGGACCTACCGCGGGGACGCCGCGGTCACGACATGGTTGCACCGCATCGTCGTCAACGCGTGCCTGGACCGGGTCCGCCGTCGCCGGGTGCGTCCGGCGGATCCGTGGCCGGAAGACGAGGACCACCTAGCGGTGATGGGGTGCCCGGCCGGAGCCGACCCCGCTCTGCAACGGGAGGCACAGATCGACGTGCTGTCGGCACTGCAGCGGCTCAGCCCCGAGCAGCGGGCCGCCATCGTGCTCGTCGACATGGAGGGGTACTCCGTTGACGAGGCCGCCGCCCTGCTGGGATGCCCGACGGGGACGGTGAAGAGCCGCTGCGCCCGCGGCCGGGCGCGGCTGCTGCCGTTGCTCGCCCACCTGCGCGCGGCACCACTGGACTCACCGCCGAGCACATCCCCGGACCGACTCGAGGGGAACCAGAGTGCGTCGCCGTCCGTCGCATCGCCGGACGTCCAGAACAGTGCGGACAACCGTGCGTCCAACGGTGCAGACAATTGGGCGCCCCCACAACGGCGGAAATGGGGTGAACGCGATGGGTGAGCCGGAATTCCGGCCGCACCTCGACGCGGCGACTGTCGCGGACCTCGACGCCGGTGTTCTCGAGCCGGCCCGGGCGACGGCGGTCGTGACCCATCTCGACTCCTGCCGCCAGTGCCAGGGCCTGCGCAGCGGCCTCGCCGAGGTGTCGGCTCTGCTGCGCGCCCAACCGACGCTGGGCATGCCGGCCGACGTCGCAACCCGCCTCGACGCCGCACTGCAACGGGCGGTCGAGGCTCGTGCCGCCGACGAGGACCACGAGAGCCGGGTGGTGGCGCTGGCCCCCCGGCGGCTGCGTTGGCTGGCCCCGCTGGCAGCTGCCGCCACGCTCGTGGTCGCGGTCGCTGTGGGGAACCAGGTGCTGCAGTCCCAGGCTGGCGACGACAGCAGGCCTGCGACGGCGGAGCAGAACGCGCCCGCCGGGGGAACCGCTGCCGGCCAGGGCTCACCGGAGTCCGGGGACGCCGGGCGCGAGCCCCCGTCCCTGACGACGGAGTCCTTCGGCAGTGACGTGGTCCGCGAGTTCTACTCGGCGACAGCTGGCGTTTCTCCGAAACGCGGCGACGCAGCATCCCAGCTTCGAGGAGCGTTGCAGAAATGCCAACCCGCCGAGGCACTCGCCTTCAGGGGTCAGGCCCGCCCGGTCCTGCTCGACGGCCGTCCGGCGCTGCTCTTCCTCTCCGGTCCGCGGGCGAACCGGCTCGCGCTGGCCGTGTCCTGCGAGAGCGGTGGCCCTCTCGTCGCGGCCCGTGCCCGGCTCGACCTCGACTAGGCTGCGCCGGGAATCCCAGCCTCCCGGGATCTGTTCCCCCTGTGCGCGCCTGACGGAAGGCGCAGGCAAAGGAGACATGACCACGGTGTCGCAGGAGCGCCCGACCGCAGCACGCGACGTCATCATCATCGGCTCCGGGCCGGCCGGGTACACCGCTGCCCTCTACGCCGCCCGGGCCCGGCTCCAGCCGCTCGTCTTCGAGGGCTCGGTCACAGCAGGCGGGGCGCTGATGACCACGACCGATGTCGAGAACTACCCGGGCTTCCCCGACGGAGTGATGGGCCCGGACCTCATGGACAAGCTGCGGGCCCAGGCCGAGCGGTTCGGCGCGGAGCTGATCCCCGACGACGTCACCGAGGTCGAGCTGACCCGCCCGGTCAAGACCGTGCACACCGCCGACGGCTCCGAGCACCACGCTCGCGCGGTGATCCTGGCGATGGGGTCGGGATACCGCAAGCTCGGTCTGCCCGACGAAGACCGGTTGTCCGGCCACGGAGTGAGCTGGTGCGCCACCTGTGATGGCTTCTTCTGCCGCGACCAGGACATCGCCGTAGTGGGTGGCGGCGACTCCGCCATCGAGGAAGCAACCTTCCTCACCCGGTTTGCCCGCAAGGTGACGTTGATCCACCGCCGTGACGGCCTGCGGGCCAGCAAGATCATGCAGGACCGGGCCTTCGCCAACGACAAGATCGAGTTCGCATGGAACAGCGCCGTCAGCGCCATCAACGGGGACGACCGGCTCACCGGCCTGACGCTGGAGGACACCACGACCGGCCACACCTCGGACCTGCCGGTGAGCGCGCTGTTCATCGCCATCGGACACGACCCACGCTCCGAGCTGCTGCACGGTCAGGTTGCCCTGGACGCCGAGGGCTACGTCTTGGTGGACACACCGAGCACCCACACCAGCGTGCCCGGCGTCTTCGCCAGCGGTGACCTCGTCGACCACACATACCGGCAGGCCGTCACGGCAGCGGGGACTGGTTGCGCGGCGGCCCTCGACGCCGAGCGGTACCTCACCGCCCTCGCGGACCCGGGCGGCGCCGCCTTGGCGCAGGCCCGCACCGTCGTCGTCTGAGAGCACCTAGGGAATGCCGGAGCGGTGCGGCATTGTTACTCGTACGACGTTGCACACCAGCCGATCGACTTGAGGAGCAACCTGTGACCAGCATCTCTTCCGTCACTGACGCCGACTTTGCGCAAACGGTGCTCGGCTCCGAAAAGCCTGTGCTGGTTGACTTCTGGGCCGAGTGGTGTGGCCCGTGCCGTCAGGTGACGCCGATCCTCGAAGAGATCGCCGCCGAGCACGGTGACGACATCACGATCGTCAAGCTCAACGTCGACGAGAACCCCCAGACACCCGCTCAGTACCGCGTGACCGGCATCCCGACCTTAAACGTCTACAAGGGCGGCGACGTGGTGAAGTCGATCGTCGGCGCCAAACCCAAGGCGGCGCTGCTCGCCGACCTGCGTGACTTCATCGCCTGACCTGGCACCGCACTTCTTGCCTTGTCGACACAGCGACGAGTCGGCGAGTCGTCAAGCGGACTTGTCGGTTTCTGGCTCTAGCAGTGTGACGATGCGCTCCAGGTCGTCGAGTGTCGCGAACTCAACTGTTATTCGGCCTTTGCGTCGGCCGAGTTCGACGCGGACCCGCGTCTCGAAACGGTCGGAGAGTCGCGCGGCGAGGTCGGTCAGCCGAGGGGCGACGACACGCTGCTGCCGTGCCGGCCCGCTCTCGGCCTCGGTCTCGGTCGACGCCACACCGAGGGACACGGCCTCTTCCAGGGCTCGCACCGACAGTCCCTGGGCGACCACGCGAGCAGCGAGCTGCTCTTGTACGTGCGGGTCCTCGACGGTGACAAGTGCGCGAGCGTGGCCGGCACTCAGGACACCCGCGGCAACGCGACGCTGGACAGGCGCGGTGAGTCGCAACAGACGCAGGGTGTTGCTGATCTGTGGGCGCGACCTGCCCAGGCGGGCGGCCAGCTCGTCGTGGGTGCACCCGAAGTCTTCCAGCAACTGAGCGTAGGCGGCAGCCTCCTCGAGCGGGTTGAGCTGCGCTCGGTGCAGGTTCTCCAGCAGCGCGTCACGCAACAGGTCTTCGTCCGCCGTCTCGCGCACGATGGCCGGCACCCGCTGGAGTCCGGCCTCCCGGGCGGCGCGCCAGCGGCGCTCGCCCATGACCAGCTCATACGCAGCTGCGACGGGACGGACGATGACGGGCTGCAGGAGGCCGACCTCGCGAATGGAATGCACCAGCTCGGCCATGGCGTCTTGGTCGAAGACCTGACGCGGCTGTCGAGGGTTCGCCCGGATGGCGTCCACCGGCAGCTCCGCAAAGTATGCGCCTGCGGCCGCCCCTGCCCTCTCGAGCGTTGGCGTCGCAACTCCCGGCCGGCTGTGCTCCAAGTGGGGGATGAGCTCGTCGAGCGGGCTGGTTTTGGCGACCGGAGCCGAGGGGATGAGGGCGCCCAACCCCCGCCCTAGACCGCGACGACTGCTCATCCGTCCTCCTCTGGCGTCGGCGGCACGGGCATGTGGGCCACCTCCCGGGCGGCGTCGACGTAGCACAACGCCCCTGCTGATGTGGGGTCATAGGTCATTACGGTCTGCGCGAAGCTCGGTGCCTCGGAGATGCGGACCGAGCGAGGAATCGTCGTGCGGAGGACCCGGTCGCCGAAATGTGCTCTGACCTCATCTGCCACGGCTGCCGACAACCGGGTACGTCCGTCGTGCATGGTCAAGAGCACGGTGGAGACCGCCAAGCCGGGGTTGAGGTGCGCCTGGACGAGCTCGACGTTGCGCATCAGCTGCCCTACGCCTTCGAGCGCGTAGTACTCGCACTGAATGGGCACCAACATTTCGCGGCCCGCGACGAGTGCGTTCAGCGTGAGCAGTCCCAACGACGGCGGACAGTCGACGAAGACATAATCGAGCCGATCCTCGGCTGCTCCGGGTTGCGCCAGGTGGTCCACCACCGCTGAGCGGAGTCGGTGCTCGCGCTCCGGCAGCGTCACCAGCTCGATCTCGGCTCCGACGAGGTCGATCGTCGCCGGGACCGCTGTCAGACCGGGCACGGCGGTGGGGCGGATCAGCTTCCGGAGCGGCACCGAGTCCACCAGGGCTTCGTACACGCCTGGACTGCCCTCGTCGTGATTGATCCCCAGCGCGGTGGAGGCATTGCCCTGGGGGTCCAGGTCGATTAGCAGCACCCGGGCGCCGAGCTGAGCCAGCGCCGCAGCGAGGTTGACCGCCGTCGTGGTTTTCCCGACCCCGCCCTTCTGGTTCGCGACGACGAACACGCGCGGTGTTGCGGGACGCGGCAGCGGGCGCCGCGTTCGGCGCTCGCGGACGATCGAGGCGGCACGCTGTGAGGTGTCGGGTGCGGCAGGGAAGGACCGAGGTGCGGGTGCTACTGCCGGTACCACGTTCGCGGGGGCGCCCACGGTGGAGGTGACAGCCGCCGCCCGGGCCAGGGTCCCCGGGGCCGGAGCGGGACCGAACCCCTCGATGTCGTGGGGGGCCGGACCAGTTCCACGTGAAACTTGTTCCGCCGCCCAACCCAGCCCGCTCCCTCGGCCGATGGGTTCGGCGGTCGGGGGCTGCCGCGACATCGGGACCTCCTGTGGACGTTTCGCTTCCCGCTCGGGCCAGCCGAGCCCGAGACGTGCTAACTCTGGTTGTGCTATCTCGGGCGAAGTCACACTTTGCCCCTCTCTGTGCCGCGTTCGGTGCGCACGATGACCGCCGTCGTCGGTGGACTCACGATGCCTTCACCGTAGGTTGTGACGACCACGGATGTCGCGCGCACGCGCCGAAGCTGCGGCCGCGCTTCGTCGATTTCATGAAGTGCCGTCGCTCCCTTGAGCGCTACCAGGGATCCGGTCCGGCGAACCAACGGCAGACAAGCCGGGATCAGGCGCTTCAGCGGGGCGACGGCGCGGGCCGCCACGAGATCGAACTGGTGCGAGCCGTGCAGCTCCTCGGCCCGGGCCCGGACCACGGTGACGTTGTCCAGCTGCAGCACCGCAACTGCCTCCTGGAGGAAGTCGACGCGTCGGTGCAGTGGTTCGACCAGCGTCAGCTCCGCATCGGGGCGCATCAGTGCCCACACCAATCCCGGCAGGCCAGCACCCGAGCCGACGTCCGCCGCCTGCCCGGCCGGCGGCACCACCGAGACTGCCACGGCGCAGTTGAGCAGGTGCCGTTCCCACAGGCGGCCGGCTTCATGGGGTCCGATGCAGCCGGCCAGGATGGCAGGACCGGCCAACAGCTCGGCGTAGCGGAGAAGTCCAGGAAGGACCGGGCCGAACACTGTGACAGCTGCGAGGGGTGGGGCTGGCGTTTCACGTGGAACGCGATCGCTCACGGTGGTGGCAGGACCACGACTCGTCGCTGCGGCTCTTCGCCCTCGGACTCGCTCCGTAGGCCGGCGCCGGCTACCGTGTCATGCACGATCTTGCGCTCGAACGGCGACATGGCGTCCATCGGCTCCGCTTCCCCCGAGGACCGGACGCGCTCGCTCACCTGTTTAGCCAGTTCCGTCAGGGCGCTCCGTCGGTTCGCGCGGTAACTCGCGATGTCCAGCATGAGGCGGCTGCGCTCGCCGGTCTCCCGGTATACCGTCAGCCGGGTCAGCTCCTGGAGCGCCTCGAGGACCTCCCCCCTACTGCCGACCAGCTGGCCAAGGTCACCGCCCACGATAGATACCGAGGCCCGGTCCCCTTCGACGTCGAGGTCGATGTCCCCGTCGAGGTCGGCGATATCGAGCAGCTCCTCGAGGAAGTCCGCGGCGATGTCGCCGTCCTGCTCGAGGCGCTGTGCTGAGGTTCGGGCTCGGCGACCGTCATCCTCCGGTGCCGACGGCTGGTCCTGGTCGACGATGCCGTCCGGTTCGGTCACGACGTGCTCCTTGCAGTTGATTCCCGGTCGGCGATCAGTTGGTCGGTCGCTTGCGCTTCGACCTCGACTGCTTCTTCGGCTGCTGGCGAGGGCGCGGGGCCGGGGGAGCCTGAGCGGCGGCGAGCAGTGGGTCTGCGGTGACCGGCTTGCCCTTGCGGTTGTCCCGCTCCTGCTTCGACTTGAAAGCCGGTGTCCCGGGGGCTGGATTGTTGCGGATCACGTAGAACTGCTGGCCCATCGTCCACAGGTTGGACGTCGTCCAATACAGCAGAACTCCCATCGGGAACGCGACGCCTCCCACCGCGAAGACCACCGGCAGAATGTAGAGCAACAGCTTCTGCTGTTGCGCATACGGGCCGGTGAGCGCGCTGTCCGGCATGTTCTTGCGCATCAGCTGGCGCTGGGTGGTGAACGTCGTGATCGTCATCAGCGCCACGAGGCTCAGCGTGAGGATCTGCACGTTGAGCGACTCAGCGCCGATGAACCTGTCGGCGATCCGGGCGCCGAGCAGCTCAGCACCCTGGATCGATTCGGCCTGAGACGACGACAGCAGACCCCTGGCCCGGCCGTTGGCGGCGTTGTCAAGAAGCTGGAACAGGGCCAGGAAGATCGGCGCCTGCAGCAGCAGCGGCAGGCAGGACGCGAAGGGGTTCGTTCCGGCGTCCTTGTACAGCGCCATGGTCTCTTGCGTCAGGCGCTCGCGGTCGTGACCGTACTTTTTCTGGAGCTCCTTCACCTTCGGCTGGAGCACCTGCATGTTGCGGCTGGACTTGATCTGCCGGACAAACAACGGAATCAGTGCGGCTCGAATCGTGACCGTCAGGCCGATAATGCTCAGCGCCCAGGTCCAGCCGGAGTTCTCGCTGAGACCGATCTGGGTGAATGCCCAGTGCCACCCGGTCAGGATCGCGGAAGTGACGAAGTACAGCGGTGCCATGATGGCCGAGCCGATCGCCTTCAGAGAATCCAGCATCACCCTCCTCGCCGATACGTCGCCGATCGTTCTGCGGGCACCGGGTCATAACCGCCTGCGGCCCAGGGGTGGCAACGGGTCAGACGGCGTACGGTGAGAACGCTACCTCGCGTCGCACCATGTCGAGTGACCGCCGCGAGTGCGTACGCCGAGCACGAGGGGTGGTACCGGCAAACTTGGCCGTAGAGCGGGCTGATCGTGGCGCGATAGACCCGGAGCAGACCGATGAGCACCAGCCTCATCGCACGCCGCTTCGCGCCCGGCGGAGGCAGAAGTCGACATCTCGACTCAGTGTCCCGATCGAGGCGGACGCCGCCGGCTCGAGTGCCCGCAGCACCAGGCGAGCACCGGCCGGTAGGTCCGACAGGTGGGGCCGCACCAGGTGAGCGAGCCGGCGCCGCACTCGATTGCGGGTGACGGCGTCACCGACACGACGGCTGACCACGAACCCGACACGGACGTCAGCGCCCGGCACCGTGTGCAGGTGGGCCGCCACGGTTGATGTTCCGGCGCGACAACCACAGCGGACCGCCTCGGTGAACTCCCGGCTCGAGCGGAGCCGGTGCGCGACAGACAGCACGGCGTGGCAGATCAGGCAGCCAGACGCGAGCGGCCCTTGCGCCTGCGACCAGACACGATGGCACGACCGGCGCGCGTCCGCATCCGCAGCCGGAACCCGTGCGTCTTGTGCCGACGTCGGTTGTTCGGTTGAAACGTACGCTTGCTCACCGCTGTGCTCCCGGGTCGGTGGTGGCCGCAACTCGCCTAGGCGCCGCAGCAATGGCAACCCTCGGCGGCGGTCCGCAGGATGTCACGGTACGGGGTGCCGCGAGCCGGGTCAAACAGTGCCGACCGGTGTCACCGCCAAGGTCGCGCCACTCCTACCCGCCCGGACAAAAGCGGCTGTGGACAACGGGTTGTGACGCACCCGGGATCGTTGTTAGCGTCCGGAAACCGGGACCAGCACATCAGTTCCGGCAACACGCGTACACAGCCTGTGGACAACAGTGTGGATGCAGCATGCACAGCCCGAAGCGAGCAGAAGGCGGCGAGCGCCGTGTCCGAGAATCACCCGACAGCAGCGGAGTCGCCACCACCGACGCCGGACCTGACCGCAGCGTGGCGAGAGCTGATCGAGGCACTGCCGGCGAACCAACGGGCCTGGCTCACCGCGTCGGCGCCGGTGACCGTGCACGGGACCACCGTGATCGTCGCGGCGAAGGACGAGTTCACTCGAGGCCAGCTCGAGACCCGGTTGCGCTCCCGACTGGAGGCGTGGCTCAGCCGAGCCCTCGATCGTGAGGTCCGGCTGGCGGTCACCGTCGACCCCGAGCTGGACGTCCCGGACGTACCGTTGGGAGTGGTGCTTGGTATTCAAGACGACTTGTCGACAAGCGTCCTGGATGTTGAGACGGCGGACCCGCAGATCACGACTCGACTGGCGACACCGGCAGGCCCGGCCGCCCAGACGCGGGCGCCCAGTGGAGCACCCAGTGCGGCCGAAGCCCGCCTCAACCCCAAGTACATCTTCGAGACGTTCGTCATCGGTTCGTCCAACCGGTTCGCCCACGCCGCCGCAGTCGCGGTGGCCGAGGCGCCGGGCAAGGCGTACAACCCGCTGTTGATCTACGGCGAGTCCGGACTCGGCAAGACGCACCTACTGCACGCCATCGGGCACTACGTGCGCAGCCTCTACAACGGTGCCCGGGTGCGCTACGTGTCAAGTGAGGAGTTCACCAACGACTTCATCAACGCGATCCGCGACGACCGGGCGGCGTCCTTCCAACGTCGCTACCGCGACGTTGATGTGCTGCTCATCGACGACATCCAGTTCCTCGAGGGCAAGATCCAGACCCAGGAGGAGTTCTTCCACACGTTCAACACGCTGCACAACGCCAACAAGCAGATCGTCATCACCTCCGATCGGCCACCGAAGCGGCTCGGAGCCCTCGAAGACCGGCTCCGGAACCGGTTCGAGTGGGGCCTGATCACCGACGTGCAGCCGCCCGACCTCGAGACCCGCATTGCGATCCTGCGCAAGAAGGCGGCCACCGAAAGACTCACCGCGCCACCGGATGTGCTGGAGTTCATCGCCAGCAAGATCCACACCAACATCCGCGAGCTCGAAGGGGCGCTGATTCGCGCGACGGCGTTCGCCAGCCTCAACCGTCAGCCCGTCGACCTGGCCCTGGCCCAGATCGTGCTCAAGGACCTACTGCCCGAGGGCGGTGAGCCGCAGATCACCTCGGGGGTGATCATCGCCCAGACCGCGGCCTACTTCGGCCTGACTCTCGATGACCTGTGCGGCTCGAGCCGCAGCCGCGTCTTGGTCACCGGGCGACAGATCGCGATGTACCTCTGCCGGGAGCTGACCGAGCTGTCCCTGCCCAAGATCGGTCAGCAGTTCGGCAATCGCGACCACACCACGGTCATGCACGCGGACCGCAAAATCCGCCAGCTGATGGCAGAGCGGCGCAGCGTGTTCAACCAGGTGACGGAGCTGACCAACCGCATCAAGCAGCAGGCACGCTCGACGTGACCCGAGCGAGTCGTACGCACAGCCTGGGGATGGGATTGTTGACAACCGGCCGGTCCCTGAGGCCGGCATGTGAACAACTAGGAACGCCGGAGTGGCGTAGCGGCGACGGGACGTCGGTTGCCGGCCCGGACACGAACACTGTCCACAGTTGGTCCACAGCACGACAATGCGCCTGACCAGCAGGAACCTCTCTTGTCCACAGCATCCACAGCAGCGATGAACACGACGAGAGACGATATGACTCTGCACTGAGAAAGAGGGGTTTGGGCCCCACCTGTGGACGTCTGAGCCGACTGCCCCTGTTTGCGGCGGCATGCGTCATGGCAGGATCGGACCCCGAATCCGTGCGGAAGGAAGGAAGGCCGGCGGCAGTGAAGTTCCGGATCGAACGTGACGCCTTCGCCGATGGTGTGGCCTGGACAGCCCGTAGCCTGCCCCATCGCCCGAGCGTCCCGGTCCTCGCCGGCCTGCTTATCGATGCCGGATCTCCCGGACTGTCGTTGTCTGGGTTCGACTACGAGACCTCGGCTCAGGCGACCGTCCCTGCGGAGGTTGCCGACGAAGGCCGGGTTCTTGTCTCGGGACGACTGCTCGCCGACATCTGCCGCAGTCTGCCCAACAAGACCGTGGAGGTCACACTCGACGGCACTCGGATGTCGGTGGTCTGTGGCACGGCCCGTTTCAGTCTGCAGACCATGCCGGTCGAGGACTACCCGACGCTGCCGACGATGCCGACGGTCTCGGGAACGGTACGCGCCGAAGACTTCAGCGAGGCGGTCGTGCAGGCGGTAGCGGCCGCTGGCCGCGACGACATGCTGCCATTGCTCACCGGTGTCCGGATGGAGCTCGAAGGGGCCGCGATCTCACTGATGGCGACCGACCGCTTTCGGGCAAGCCTGCGTGAGATGAGCTGGCGGCCGGAACGCAGCGACACCTCCACCTCCGCGCTGGTACCGGCCCGGGTGCTTGCCGATACCGCCAAGGCACTGACGTCGGGGACCGAGGTCAGCGTCGCGCTATCTTCGGGCGGTGACGGTGACGGCCTGATCGGGTTCGAAGGCGTTGCGGGGAGCGGCTCCCGGCGCACGACTACTCGGCTGTTGGAGGGCGAGTTCCCGCGGGTGCGACAGCTGTTCCAGAACGAGGCCCAGACCACGGCCTGGGTGGGCACTGCGTCTCTGGTGGAGTCCGTCAAGCGCGTGTCCCTGGTCGCCGAGCGCAACACACCCGTTCGGCTCGCGTTCTCCGACTCCCAGGTGGTTCTCGAGGCCGGCAGCGGCGACGAGGCGCAAGCCTCCGAGTCGGTCGAGGCGCGCGTCGACGGTCCGGACATTTCGATTGGCTTCAACCCGCAGTACCTGCTCGACGGGCTGAGCGTCATCACCACCCCGTTTGTGCACCTGGCATTCGCCCAGCACACGCGACCAGCAGCGCTGGCGGGAACGGCGGACATCGGAGCCGAGCCGGACACCGAGTTCCGCTACCTGCTGATGCCGGTGCGGATGCAAGGCTGAGCGACCACACTTTCGAGGAGGGAGCAGGCATGCACATCGGACTGGTGGGCCTGGGCAAGATGGGCAACAACATGCGGGAACGGCTGCGCCGCGGAGGCCACACCGTCGTCGGATTCTCCCGTACCCCCGAGATCAGCGACGTGGGATCGCTGCAAGAGATGGTCGAGCAGCTGCCCGACCCGAAGGTCGTCTGGGTGATGGTTCCGGCCGGGGACCCGACCCAGGAGACGATCAAGGCGCTCGCCGAGTTGCTGGGTGAGGGTGACCTGGTGATCGACGGCGGCAACTCGCGCTGGCTTCACGACGACGCGCATGCTCAGCTCCTCGGGCAGCGGGGTATCGGGTTCGTGGACTGCGGTGTCAGCGGGGGGGTCTGGGGCCTGGAGAACGGCTATGCCCTGATGGCCGGCGGTGAGGCGGACGACATTGCCAAGGTGCAGCCGGCGTTCGACACGCTCAAGCCAGCGGGTGACCACGGCTACGTCCATGCCGGACCCGTCGGCGCCGGCCACTACGCCAAGATGGTTCACAACGGCATCGAGTACGCGATCATGCAGGCGTACGGCGAGGGTTACGAGCTGCTCGCCAAGACCGAGGTCGTCGAGAACGTCGCCGAGGTCTTCGCCTCTTGGCGGGCCGGCACCGTTATCCGCTCCTGGTTGCTCGACCTGCTGGTCAAGGCGTTGGAAGAGGATGAGGATCTGAAGGAGATAGCGGGTTGGGCCGAAGACTCCGGCGAGGGCCGTTGGACGGTGGAGGCTGCGATCGACCATGCGGTACCGCTGTACTCGATCGCCGGCTCGCTGTTCGCCCGCTTCGCATCCCGGCAGGACGAGTCGTACGCGATGAAGGCGGTTGCCGCGATGCGCAACCAGTTCGGTGGCCACGCCGTCAAGGCCGGGCCCCCGCCCGGTGACGCCTCGGGCACCTAGACCTCGTGCACGTCGCCAGCCTGTCTCTGCATGACTTCCGCTCGTACAAGGCGGTCGACGTCGCCCTCGAGCCCGGTGCCAGCGTGTTCGTCGGACCGAACGGGCAGGGCAAGACGAACCTGGTCGAGGCGGTGGAGTATCTGGCCACGCTCGGCTCCCACCGTGTCGGCAGCGACGCTCCCCTCGTTCGCGCAGGGGCCGGACAAGCCGTGGTGCGAGCCGCGGTGCACCGGGCCGGCCGGGTCGCAACGCTCGAGGTCGAGATCAACCCCGGATCGAGCAACCGGGCCCGGGTCAACAAGGCGGTTCTGCCGCGGGCCCGCGAGCTGCTCGGCCTGCTGCGAGCCGTGGTCTTCACCCCTGATGACCTGGCGCTGGTGAAGGGTGATCCGGCCGAGCGCCGCAGGTTCCTCGACGTGTTGCTCGTGGTACGGACACCACGGCTCGCCGGCGTGCGCGCCGACTACGACCGGGTGCTGAAACAGCGCAACACCCTACTCAAGAGCGCTGGCGGCGCCCGGCGTGCGGGCGCCGGGTCGGCGCAGCTGCAAACCTTGGACGTGTGGGACGAGCATCTGGCCGGAACCGGGGCGCAGCTGCTCGCCGCCCGGCTGGAGCTGGTCCGGGCGCTTCAGCCCCTCGTCGCCGTCCGGTACACCCAGGTGGCTGCCGGTGCCTCAGTGGACCGGTCGACCACCGGGTTGCAGTACCGCTCGTCGGTCCCAACGCCCGATATCGCGGACGGTGACGCCCTGACGATGGCGTTGCTGGGAGAGATGAGCATTCGCCGCTCCGAAGAGCTGGAGCGCGGTGTCAGTCTCGTCGGTCCGCACCGCGACGACCTCACGCTCAGCCTGGGCGAGCTGCCGGCCCGGGGATACGCCAGCCATGGCGAGTCGTGGTCCTACGCCTTGGCGCTGAAGCTCGCGGCGTACGATTTGCTGCGCTCTGACGACGACGACCCGGTGCTGGTGCTGGACGACGTCTTCGCCGAGCTCGACCGTGACCGCCGGGCGGCGCTGGCCGACATGGTCTCCTCTGCCGAGCAGGTGCTGGTCACCGCCGCGGTGGCCGGCGACGTGCCTGAGGCGTTGCGCGGTGCCCACTTCGACGTCATGGACGGGGTGGTCAGTCGTGTCCGATGACGACGAGCCGATTGCCGACCGCGAGCCGCACGACCCGAGCGGTCTCGACCTGGCCCGCAGTGTGGCGCGCGCCTACCGCGGTGGCGTCACGAGTCAATCATCTCGCCGCAGGGGGGGGCGGCGTGCCCCGAGCACGCCGGCGAAAACGTCGGGCGCCCACCCCGACGACCGGGACCCGCAACGCCTCCAGACGACGATCAATCGCCTGGTTGCCGAGCACGGCTGGCAGACCGATGTTGCCGTGCACGC
>JACCZI010000119.1 GCA_013696015.1 Nocardioidaceae bacterium | reverse complement strand
CCCGGACCAGCTATCCCGGCTGGCAGTACGGGCACCACCAGGTGTGGCGGCGCTCGGCATCCCCTGGCACCTCACCGGCGTGCCGGATCGGGGTGCCGCAGCGGCGGCAGGGCTCGCGGGTCCGGCCATAGACCCAGTGATCCTCGCCGGAGCGGGTCACACCGGTGGTCGCCTGCGCGGAGCTTCGCCCGAACGCGCTTGCACGCAACATCTTGGCCGCCAGCCGGACAACGGCGCCCACATCGACGTCACTCACCGGCGTCCACGGGCTGTGACCGCGCAGGAAGCAGGTCTCGTTGACCCACAGGTTGCCGAGCCCGGCCAGATTGCGCTGGTCGAGCAAGGCAGCCACGAGTGGCCGCTCGGGCACGGATGCGAGCCGGCGTACCGCCTCGTCGAGGTCCCAGTCGTCACGCAGCGGATCAGGCCCTAGGTGGTCGCGGACGAGGTGCTCGTCGCGGGTCGCGAGTAGTTCGACGACCGGCAGCCGCAGCCCGTAGGCCGTGTGTCCGTCGGCAGCCGCGAGTACGACGCGTACCTGCTGCTGCATCCGGCGCGGCAGCTGCGTGCCAGGTCGCAGCACGGTCCACCTGCCGTCCATGCGCTGATGCGTGTGCAGGATCAGGCCCGCGTCGGTGCGGGTGAACAGATGCTTGCCGTGGGTGTCGGTGCCCATCACGGTCTGCCCTGAGAGGTCTGCGGTGGCGTGCTGGGGGACCCGGAAGTCTGTGCGCGCCAGGGTCCGGCCGGCCAGCCCGCGGTCGAGGCGCCGGGCGGCGCGGTAGATGCTGTCGCCCTCCGGCACTAGGACGTGACCGTGAAGGGCGGACAGACGATCTGATTGCGCGGGGTCACCGCCGCCATCAGGTGCAGGCTGCTGTCGGCTAGGAGTCCCGCCACCGGCGTAAGGCGGGCCTCGTCGTCGTCCAGGTCGACGAGGAGCAGGTGGGCTTGTCCGACCCAGGCGCTGGTCATCGCCTCGGCGAAGTGCTCGGGCTGTCCTTCGCGCAGGTTCCCACCGGCACCCGACACGACGTACGTGATCCCGTCCGCCTCGCTGACCTGGAAGTTGTGCTCGTGACCGGCGAGCACGAGCCGTACGCCGCCGTCACGAAACAGCGGCACTAGAGTCTCGAGCATCTCGGCGTCGTTGCCGTGCGACGGGCCCGCGCAGTAGACGGGGTGGTGGGAGAACGGGATGCGCCAGCGCATCGGCGGCCCCCCGAACGTCTCCCGCAGCCACGTCAGGTGTCCAGAGTCCTGGAAGAACCGGTTGACCCCCTCGTCGGCGTCTGCGGTCGAGGTGTCGACGCACACCAGCTCGACGTCGCGGCCGTACCGCAGCCGGTAGAACAAACCCGGCCCGACGGAGCTCTCCGAGTCGGCCTCGCCGAAGCGCTCCTGGGTGTGGAAGTTGTCCACGAGCTGCGCGCGGTCGTCGCTGCCTTCGGTGTCGGTCGTGTCGTGGTTGCCGATCGCCGGGTAGACCGGCACCCGGGACAAGACGTACCGGTAGGGCGCGAAGTAGCTGGAGTACCAGTCGTCGTCCTCGCCCCCGCTCTCGTCGTCGACCTGCCCGCGCTCGCCCTGGTAGATGTTGTCGCCCAGCGAGATCACGAAGCGCACGCCGTGCTCGGCGACGGCGACGTCCAGCACCTCAGCGATGCGCCGCTGCCGCCGGCTGGACTCGGAGTCCGACCGGATGCCCACGCCGTAGTCGCCCAACGCCACGAAGCGGACGGCGCTGCTCTGCTCCGGGTCCGGGTGGGTGCGGAAGGACAGGTCGTACGTCCGGCCGCCGGGTGCCAGGTCATACCCTCCTCGTGCCGAGGGAATCCAGTCCCAGCGCTCACCGGCCGCCCAGGGTGAACCGTCGACCAGGATGCGGTAGCGGTAGGCGGTGTCCGCTCGGAGGCCCTCTACCCAAACCCAGGAACGCTCGGCCGTCGACGCGGAAGCCACCACTTCTCCAGACCCGTCGAGCACATCGACGCGGGTGGTGCCGAAGGGTTCGGCGCTGGATCCGATGCAGCTGCTCCGGCCCGCGACGCGCTCGAGCTGCTGGTCGTCCACGATCTCCCAGCGCGGGGCACCGTCGAAGTGCTGGAACCAGAAAGCGCCCCACGCAATCAGCGCCCGGTCGTGCGTGAGGTCCACAAGGTGCACGAACGGCTCGGCGTGGGTCCTCGGCTCGGTCACTCGACTGATCGTGCTCGGACCGCGGCGCGCTGTCCACCGTGGCGGTTATGCTCGCGCGCCGAGACTGCTGAGAGGGATCCGGACATGAGCACCACACCGATCGGCTCCCATGCCCTGCTCTCGGACTGTCACTCCAGCGCCCTGGTGGACAGCGCGGGCTCGGTTGAATGGCTGACGTTCCGCCGATTCGACAGCCCGTCGGTGTTCGCCCGGCTGCTCGACGACGAGGCAGGCCACTGGGCCATTCGGCCAGTAGGGGATTTCGAGGTGAGCCGCAGGTACATCGACAACACAATGGTGCTCGAAACCACGTTCCGAACCGCGTCCGGGACCGTCGTACTCACCGATGCGCTCGCGCTGGGACCAGACAACAGCGGCCACCAGCTCGGGAAGGGCGCCCCCCACGTGTTGGTACGAGACCTGAGCTGCGCCGACGGCGAGGTCGACATCGAGATCTCCTTCGAGCCGCGGCCGGAGTACGGGCTCGTCGTCCCTCTGCTCTCCGAGGTGACGGACGGTGTCACCGCCCGCGGCGGGGCGGAGTGGCTCGTCCTCACCACGCCGGTGCCGCTGTCGCTCAGAACCGGCACGGCCACCGGCGAGGCCCGGTTGATGGCGGGAGAGACACTGCGCTTCGCGCTGCACCGCTCGACACTGGACGAGACACCCGCGCGGGTGTGGGCCGCCGACGAGCTCGCCGACTTGCTCGACCGCACGGTCAGCGCCTGGCAGTCCTGGTCGGAGCAGCACCAGTCCTACGACGGTCCCTGGCGCGATCTGGTCCACCTCAGCGGCCGGGTGTTGCAGGCGCTGACCTACCAGCCCAGCGGCGCGATCGTCGCGGCGCCCACTACATCTCTGCCCGAGAGCGTCGGGGGCGAGCGCAACTGGGACTACCGCTACACCTGGGTCCGTGATGCCAGTCTGACCATGGAGGCGCTGTGGGTCGCCGCATGCCCAGACGAGGCCGCGGACTTCTTCGGCTTCATGGCCACCGCCGCCGCTTCCGGCGTCGGGCCCGAGCAGACGCTGCAGATCATGTTCGGCATCGGCGGCGAGCACGACCT
>JACCZI010000109.1 GCA_013696015.1 Nocardioidaceae bacterium | reverse complement strand
CTCTTGGCCGCCGCCCCGCCCGGGTGACGACACCGCCTGGTCCAGGTCGCCGCCTGCGAAGGGCGGCGACGTCGTCACACGGTCACCAGGTCGCGCAGGTCCGCGAGCGTCGCCTCCCCGATCCCATCGACCTCGAGCAGCTCATCGACGCTGGTGAAGCTGCCGTGTTCGGCGCGCCAGTCGAGGATGGCCTGGCCGGTCACCGGGCCGACGCCGGGCAACGTGTCGAGCTCGGTCAACGTCGCGATGTTGAGGTTGACTAAGACGACCGGTCCGGTGGTGCCGGAGCCCGACGGTGGCGCCGGCTGCGGAAGGCCCGGTATCGGCGCCAGGCCGACCAGCAGCTGTTCGCCGTCGACCAGCTCTCGGGCCAGATTGAGCGCGGTCAGGTCGACCGACTCTCGGGCACCACCCGCTGCCTTGAGGGCGTCCACGACGCGGGACCCACCCGGTAGCGTGACGATTCCCGGGTCGCGCACCTTGCCCGCGACGTCGACGATGACCGTGCTAGGGCTGCTGGCGCTCGCGTCGGCGGAGGGAGCCGTCGGCACAGCGCTCGGCCCATGCTCGGGAAGCACGGACGGACCGGACACCAGGGGCACCGCCGGGGCGGGAGCCGCTACCGGCTCGGGCCGGGCTCGCCCCGCGACCAGCCACCACGCCGACAACGCAACGGCGCAGGCCAGCACCACAGCCAGCGCAGCCACGTGGTGGCCGGACACCACCCGCCCGGTCAGATCCTGCACCCGCGCCGGCAGCCGGTCCTCGACAGCACCGGACAGCCGACGTCGCCGAGGCAGGGACGCGCCCAGATGGCGGGCCGACTCCGCCGAGGTAGCCCCGTCTCCGACGTCCTCTCCGGGACGCTCTGGCGACTCTGGCGACGCCGACAACGGCGGCTTCCGCGCGCTGCCCTGGCCGCCGAGGTTGGCATGCATCGAGTCGACCCGGCGCTGCGCAGCCGTGGCCGACGGCTGCTGCCGGCGAGCGTTCCGCCACTCCACCATGTCCTAGACGCTAGGCAGCCGACCGCCCGACCGGGAGGGTGATCGTCAGGCTGTGGACAGACTCAGGCGCTGCGCGGCGCCACGACGACCGCCAACATGCCCGGGCCGACATGCGCGCCGATGACGGCGCCGACCTCGGAGACGTACACCTGCTGCAGTCCCAGCCGCTCCTTCAGCCGTCCTGCCACCGCGTCGGCGCGCTCGGCGCTCGCCAGATGCTGGACAGCGACTTCTACGGGTGTCGAGGACGCGGCTGCCGCCTCGGCGGCGAGCTCCTCGATGCGGTTCAGTGCGCGACCGGTGGTGCGGACCTTCTCCAGCGGGCCGATCCGGCCCTCGGTCACCACCAGCAGCGGCTTCACCGCCAACGCCGAGCCGAGCAGGGCGGCGGCGGCCCCGATCCGCCCACCACGCCGCAGGTACTCCAGCGTGTCGACGTAGAAGTACGCGCGGGTCACCGCGGCGCGGGCGGCGGCGGCGCGAGCTGCCTGCACGGCGGTGGCTCCTGCATCCAGTGCATCCGCTGCGGCCAGCACGGCGAACCCGGTGCCCATCCCGACATGTCGGCTGTCGACGGTCTCGACCGGCAGCGGAGCCTTCCCGGCCGCGAGCTCGGCCGACTCGTACGTGCCCGAGACCTCCCCCGACAGGTGTACGGAGACCACCGCCGTGCAACCGGACTCGGCCGCGTCGAGGTAGACGCGCAAGAACGCTTCCGGGCTGGGGCGCGAGGTGCTCACCGGTGCGAACTCGCGGAGTGCGGTGGCCACCGTCTGCGGTGTCGCCTGGGTGCCCTCGTCGTAGGACTTGGCGCCGATCACGACCTGCAGCGGCACCACGACGATGCCACGCTCGCGGAGCACGTCGCCCGGCAACGACGACGTCGAGTCGGTGACGAGAGCGACACGACGTGACATGGCCGGAGGTTAGCGTGCTGTCCGGCCGCACCAGATCTCAGCGCTCACACCACCACGTTGACCAGCTTCGGCGCGCGTACGATGACCGTCCGAACCTCCCGACCCTCGATCGCGCGCTGCACCTGTGGCTCGGCCAGCGCCAGCTC
>JACCZI010000107.1 GCA_013696015.1 Nocardioidaceae bacterium | reverse complement strand
GCTGTCGCAAGTGCCAGAGGAGGAACCGCGACGGGGACTTGAGGTCTGGCGCCGAACTGGAGGTTTCTCCGGGGAGCAGGTGAAACACGCTGACTGCTGGGGGAAAGTTTTGCATCGCACCACCGAGAGTAGATGGCTGGCCTTTGGGAGTCGACCGCGTTTGTCGGGCGGGAAGCCGTCAACGGCGGTGCGACGCGAGTTTCCGCGCCAACCCGGCCTGGTTGAGCGTCACGGACGACCGCGACGTGGCTGCGCCGGTACGGCCGCTAGCGCAGGCGGCGCGCTCGTAGCACGAGGTCATGGATCTGCCTTCTCCAGCAGCGCTGGTCTCACGTCGGAAGGGCTCGTTCTTCTCAAACCACGCTGCGGTCGAGAGGTACATGTTCGCATCACGTACCTCGGCGATGACGGCAGGCAGGTCGCGCGGCGATCGGGATGTAGGCAACGGTCTCAACGAGAGTGCGGTCATGCTCGATGGCCCGGATCAGGTCGGCGGGGTCGTACCCTGAGCCGCGCCGGGTACACAAGACGAGGTCAGCGCTCGGCGCGACCGCAGCAGTGGGGTCGATCTGCAGGACGGTAAGGCGGTCCACGACGTCGACGAGGTTGGTTGAGCGCGCGGCTCATCGAGCAGCTGACCGTGGATCGCGATCCGTCGGGCTTCCTCCTTGTTCAAACGATGGACACCCATGCCGCTGACCTGAACGTTAGACAGCTCAAAGCCCGCGAAACCTAGCCGGCTGGGGGAGTGGCGCGTGAGCCGAGCGATCCTTGATCTATGACCAGCCGAGGACCCATCGCTGCCTTGCGGGTCCATCGAGAACCGACCATGCTGCAGCAATGGCCAAGAATCACGGAAGGGCAGCCCGGCTCATCAACCCGAGTGAGCAAACACAGTCGGTACCCATCGGCGACTACGGGTTTCTCAGTGACGGCGAGGTCTCTGCGCTCGTGGCACCCGGTGGCTCGATCGACTGGATGTGCCTGCCCCGGTTCGACGCGCCCAGCGCCTTCGGGTCGATCCTGGGCAAGCGTGCCGGCTCGTTCACGGTAGCGCCGTTGGATGCGCGCGTACCGGCCGCTCGTCGTTACCTGCCCGGGACGATGATTCTGGAAACCAGCTGGGGTACCGCGACCGGATGGATGATCGTGCGTGACGTTCTCTTGATCGGGCCCTGGCACCATCAAGAGGACCGCTCCGTTACCTATCAGCGCACCCCCAATGACTACGAGGCCGAGCACGTTCTGTTACGCACGATCCGCTGCGTCTCGGGCGAGGTGCAGACCATCATGGACTGCGAGCCAGTACTCGACTATGGCAGGGCACCCGTCGACTGGGAGTACACCGGCGACAGCTACCACCAGGGTCGGGGCACTGCCGTGAACTCAAACGTCACACTCACCCTCACTACGGACCTGCTGCTCGGCTTCGAAGGTGGGCAGGCAAGCGCCCGCACACTGCTCAAGCAGGGGGAGTCTCGCTTCGTTGCCCTGGCATGGGGTGGCGGGAAGGCGCCCGACAGTTTCACTGATGCCTATCAGAGGCTGGTGTGGACCGCCCATCACTGGCAGCACTGGCTAGCTCGCGGGAAGTTCCCGGATCACCCTTGGCGCAGCTACCTCCAGCGCAGCGCCCTCACCCTCCGCGGCCTGACCTATGCCCCGACCGGCGCAGTGACCGCAGCCAGCACGACATCTCTACCAGAGACGCCTGGAGGCGACCGGAACTACGACTACCGGTTCACCTGGATCCGCGACGCGACCTTCACCTTGTGGGGGATGTACTCCCTCGGCTTCGACTGGGAGGCCGTCGACTTCTTCTCCTTTATCGCCGATCTGGCCGAGCGTGACGACGATCTCCAGATCATGTACGGCATCGGAGGCGAGCGCGACCTCGCCGAGTCCACGCTCGACCACTTGCCTGGCTACGCCGACTCTCGACCAGTCAGGATCGGCAACGCGGCGTATGCCCAGAAGCAGCATGACGTCTGGGGTGCCCTACTGGACTCCGTCTACCTGCACTCCAAGACGGTCGATCACCTCGACAACCGCATCTGGCTGATCCTGGACAAGCAGGTGAGCGCGGCCCTCAAGCACTGGGACGAGCCCGATGCCGGGATCTGGGAGGTCCGCGGTGAGCTCAAGCACTTCACGTCGTCGAAGATCATGTGCTGGGTCGCGGTCGATCGGGGAGCTCGCCTTGCCCGGATGAGCGGTGAGCATGGCAAGGCGGCCGAGTGGGAGTTGGCGGCCGAGGAGATCAAGGAGGACATCCTCACCCACGGCGTCGACGACCGCGGGGTCTTCACGCAGTACTACGGCGGCACCGCGCTGGACGCGTCGCTGCTGCTCGCTCCGCTGGTGCGCTTCCTGCCCGCGGACGACCCGATCATCCGGAACACGGTGCTGGCGATCGCCGACGAGCTGACCGTGCATGGACTGGTGATGCGGTACAGGGTCGAGGAGACCGACGACGGCTTCACCGGTGAGGAGGGCAGCTTCACGATCTGCTCGTTCTGGCTGGTGTCGGCCCTGTGCGAGATCGGTGAGTACCACCGGGCCCGCAAGCTGTGCGCGAAGTTGCTGTCCTTCGCCGGGCCGTTGGAGCTGTACGCCGAGGAGATCGACACCCACACCGGCCAGCATCTGGGCAACTTCCCGCAGGCTTTCACCCACCTGGCGCTGATCAACGCGGTGCTGCACGTGATCGCCCTGCAGCAGCTGGAGGAAGAGGCCGTCGACGCCGGACCGCCGGTGGCCAAGCCGACCCGCTGAGCCGTTGCCGCCGCCTAGCTCGAGCCAGCGCTGGGGTGGATCACGGTGATGCCGGCTGGAGCGGTGCCGGACATGGCCGACAGCGCCGGCCCCACTCCGTCCAGGCC
>JACCZI010000098.1 GCA_013696015.1 Nocardioidaceae bacterium | reverse complement strand
GCAGCATCCCGAGGCCCACGAGCCAGTTGGTCTCCCGCGGCCGGCGGTACGCGCCGGTGAAGAAGATGCGCAGCATGTGCACGAGCATGGCCGCGAGGAACAGGTTGGCCGCCCAGTGGTGGATCTGCCGCATCAGCAGCCCGCCGCGCACCTCGAAGGTGATGTCGAGGGTCGAGGCGTACGCCTCGGACATCTCCAGCCCGTTGAGCGGCGCGTACGAGCCGGTGTAGACGACCTCGGTCATGCTCGGTTTGAACCACAAGGTCAGGAACACCCCACTGAGGAGCAGCACGACGAAGCTCCACAGCGCGATCTCGCCGAGCATGAACGACCAGTGGTCGGGAAACACCTTGCGCAGGTTCTTGCGCACCAGGCCGGCCATCCCGACGCGGTCGTCCAGCCACTTGACCGGTCCGGCCGCAGCCTTGCCGACCGAGGTGTCCTGGAGCGGCTTGTGGCCGTCTCGACCGTGGTCGACCGCACCGCTGGCGGCAGGGGTGCCGTTGCTCGAGGCGTTGCCGTCGGGGCTGGACGCGGTCTGGCCGGAGAACGTGCTCATGGTCACCGATCCTGCGGCATGGTGGGGTAGCTGGGGCCGACGATGTCGGGGAAGTCACTCATCGCGATCAGGTAGCCATCCTCGTCGACGCCCAGCGGCAGCTGGGGCAGCGATCGGTGGGCCGGTCCGAAGGTGACGCGGCCACCGTCGGCGAGGTTGAACGTCGACTGGTGACACGGGCAGAGCACCTGATACGTCTGCTGCTCGTAGAGGCTGATGGGGCAGCCGACATGGGTGCAGATCTTGGAGTAGCAGAGGATCCCGTCCACGTTCCAGTTTTCGCGGCCTTTGGGCGGCGTGATGTCCTCGGGACGGATCCGGACCACGATCACGGCGGCCTTGGCCTTGACGGCCTGCTTCTCGGCGCCCTCGAGCGGCTCGCCCTCGTCGTTCGCGAAGACGATCTGGGGCTCGGCGTTGACGAGCTGACCGAGCTCGATCTCCTCGGGGCGCAGTGCCAGGCCGGAGACGTCGTTGACCACTCGCATGCCCTTGGTCCACACCGTCTTCTCGGCGGCGTCGCCGGGCAGCGGACCGAGATCGCGGAGCAGCACCACGGCGGGCAGGCCGAGTGCGGCCATCGCGCCGAGCAGGCTGTTGCGGATCATCGTCCGGCGGCCGAACCCCGACTCCGCAGCCCCGACGTCGAGTGCCGCCAGCGCCTCGCGCCGATCCTCCGGTGACGAGGCGGACGGATGCCGCATCTCGACGATCTCGTGGTCGTCCATGAGCTTCTTCGCCCATTGGATCGCCCCGATGCCGATCAGCAGCAGCGCCCCGCCCAGGCTGACACCCAACGTCAGGTTCATCGCCGAGCTGTTCAGGAGGGTGGCGTCCTCGGGGATCGCGAAGTACGCCACGGTGAAGCCGAGTGTCAGCAGCGTCGCCAACCCGAACAGGCCCGAAACCTGTCGCTCGGCGCGCCGTTCCAGTGCCGGGTCGACGTCGCTCGGGCGCGGCACGTGCGTGCCGATGCCGGGGTCGGGCAACGGGTCACCGGCCCGCGGGGTGACCTGCGCGACGGCGTCCTCGTTGCCCGGCTCGGGCATCGGCACATGTCCGGGCTCGTCGCGGCCGTGGTGCGGCTGGTCGGTCACTTCTTCGCCCTCACTCCCTGGGTGCCGATCCACACCGACGCCACGACCAACGCGCCCATGCCGATGATCCACGCCGCGGCACCCTCGGTGACCGGGCCCAATCCGCCGAGAGGGTTGCCGCCGTAGTCCGGCTCGTCGCGGATGGACGCGATGTAGGAAATGACCGCCAGCTTGTCCTCCGGCGTCATCACGTCGTCGGAGAACACCGGCATCTGCCCCGGGCCGGTGAGCATCGCCTCGTATGCGTACCGGCCGGAAACGTCCTCGATCGACGGGGCGTAGCGGCCGTCCGGCAGTGCGCCGCCGGCTCCCACCGAGTTGTGGCAGGCCGTGCAGTTGGTCCGGAAGAACTCACCGCCGAGGGCGATGAGCTCCTCATCGGTGCTGGGGGTGGTGTACTCCTCGGACGGGATCGCCGGACCCGGACCCAGCGACGCAACGTACGCGGCAAGCGCCTCGATCTCCGGTGGGCTGTAGACAACAGGTTTCTCCGGGGCCTGCACCGAGTTCTGGGCCAGCGGCATCCGCCCGGTGCCCACCTGGAAGTCGACGGCCGCAGCGCCCACCCCCACCAACGCTGGCCCGTAGTTGTCACCTCGGTCGGTGAGCACCCCTTCACCGTTCAGGCCGTGACACGT
>JACCZI010000081.1 GCA_013696015.1 Nocardioidaceae bacterium | reverse complement strand
CACTACCACTTCGTCGACGACGCCCGCTTCGATGCGCTGGTCGCCGCAGGTGAGTTGCTCGAGTGGGCACTCGTGCACGGAGCGCACCGCTCGGGCACCCCGAGACGGCCGGTCGAGCAGACCCTGGCCGCCGGGCGGCCGGTGTTGCTCGAGCTCGACCTGCAAGGAGCGCATCAGGTACGGGCGGCGATGCCGCAGGCGTTGTTCGTCTTCCTTGCGCCGCCCTCGTGGGAAGAACTCGTCCGACGCCTCGTCGGCCGGGGCACCGAGGACGAACCCGAGCGACGACGACGGTTGCGCAGCGCGGAACGCGAGCTAGCGGCCGCCGTCGAGTTCGACGTGACCATCGTCAACCGCGATGTCCACCAGGCCTGCGAAGAGTTGGTAACCTTGATCCTGTCCCCCGCGGACCACCCCGTTCTCGAACCCGAATGAGGCATGCACGTGTCCGGAACCGGCGCCGTCGCCGAAGGCATCACCAACCCTCCGATCGACGACCTGCTGACCAAGACCGACTCCAAGTACAAGCTGGTCCTCTACAGCGCCAAGCGGGCGCGTCAGATCAACGCGTACTACTCCCAGCTCGGTGAGGGCCTGCTCGAGTATGTCGGGCCGCTGGTCGAGACCCACGTGCAGGAGAAGCCGTTGTCGATCGCGCTCCGCGAGATCCAGGGCGGCCTGCTCACCTGCGAGGACATCGACCCCGAGTCCGACGCCGGGCCCGAGTCCGAGTCCGAGCCCGACAAAGCCTGACCTGCCGCCCGAGCCTCATGACGGCCCCGCCAGCCTCCGCCGGAGCCCCTGCGGCACCGGGTCCGCTGCGTGTCGTGCTGGGAGTGGGCGCGGGCATTGCGGCGTACAAGGTCTGCGAGTTGTTGCGGCTCCTCACCGAGTCCGGGCACCGGGTCCGGGTGATCCCGACCGCCGCCTCACTGCACTTCGTCGGAGCCGCGACGTGGGAGGCGCTGTCCGGCGCGCCGGCCACCGAAGACGTCTTCGCCGACGTCCACGAGGTGCCACACGTGCGGATCGGACGAGACGCCGACCTCGTCGTCGTCGCCCCGGCCACCGCGGACCTGCTCGCCAAGGCGGCGCACGGACGTGCCGACGACCTGCTGACAAGCACGCTGCTCACCGCGCGCTGCCCCGTGCTGTTCGCCCCGGCCATGCACACCGAGATGTGGGAGCACCCCGCCACCGTGGCCAACGTCGTGACCCTGCGCAGCCGTGGAGCGCTGGTGATGGAACCGGACGAGGGCCGGCTCACCGGCGCCGACTCCGGCAAGGGCCGGCTGCCCGAGCCGGTCCAGATCTTCGACCTGGCCCGGCTGGTCGCCCGGCGCGGCCGCGCCGGCCTGGAGCCGGACCTCGCCGGCCGACACGTCGTGGTCTCGGCCGGTGGCACCCGTGAGTATCTCGACCCGGTGCGCTACCTGGGCAACCGCTCCTCGGGGCGGCAGGGGTATGCCTTGGCCAGCACCGCGGCGGCGCGCGGCGCCGTCGTCACCGTGCTCGCCGCCAATGTGGCGCTGCCCGACCCCGCCGGTGTCGACGTGGTACGCGTGGAGACGACCGCAGAGCTGCGTGAGCAGGTGCTCGGCGCGGCTGTGGACGCCGACGTCGTGGTCATGGCAGCCGCACCGGCCGACTTCCGCCCCCGTACGACCAGCGGAGTCAAGATCAAGCGGGCACCCGACGGGTCGGCGCCCGACATTGCGCTGACGCAGAACCCCGACATTCTCACCGAGCTCGTGGTGAGCCGAGCCGGCAAGCGACCGGTCGTGGTGGGGTTTGCCGCCGAGACGGGGGACGGGACGGCGTCGGTCGAGGAGCACGGCCGGGCCAAGCTGGCCCGCAAGGGCTGCGACTTGCTGGTCGTCAACGACGTCAGTGCCGGAGCGGTGTTCGGGCAGCCGGACACCGCCGCCCTGATCCTCGACGCGGACGGGTCCCGGACATCGGTCCCGGTGGGACCCAAGGAGGATCTGGCCGACACCGTGTGGGACCTCGTGGCGCGTCGGCTCGGTGATTGCTGAGTCGGCCACCCTCGGCGTATACGCTGATGTGGCCGGCCGTACACCTGCGGTGCGGAGCCCCGAGGCGGGAGTACGCGTGAGCCGTCGCCTGTTCACCTCAGAGTCCGTCACCGAGGGACACCCGGACAAGATCGCCGACCAGATCAGCGACAGCATCCTCGACGCCCTGCTAGCGCAGGACCCTGCCAGCCGGGTCGCCGTCGAGACGCTGGTGACCACCGGGCTGGTCGTGGTCGCCGGTGAGGTGACGACGGAGGCGTACGCCGACATCCCGCGCATCGTGCGCGACCGGGTGCTCGACATCGGCTACGACTCGTCGAAGAAGGGCTTCGACGGTGACTCCTGCGGTGTGCAGGTGTCGATCGGGTCGCAGTCCCCGGACATCGCCCAGGGCGTCGACATCGCCTGCGAAGGCCGGGACGGGTCCATCGACCCCCTTGACGCGCAGGGAGCGGGAGACCAGGGCCTGATGTTCGGGTACGCCTGTGACGACACCCCCCAGCTGATGCCGCTGCCGATCACGATCGCGCATCAGCTGGCGCAGCGGCTCTCGGAGGTCCGGCGCGACGGCACGATGGCCTACCTCCGCCCCGACGGCAAGACCCAGGTCAGCGTCGAGTACGACCCCTCTGGGCGGCCGGTGCGGATCGACACCGTGGTGGTGTCCAGCCAGCACGCCGCAGACATCGACCTCGAGGCGCTGCTCACTCCGGACGTCAAGAAGCACGTCGTCGAGGACGTCCTGGACAGGTTCAGCATCGACTCCAGCGACTACCGGCTGTTCGTCAACCCCACGGGGCGGTTCGAGATCGGTGGCCCTATGGGCGATGCCGGCCTCACGGGTCGCAAGATCATCATCGACACCTACGGCGGCATGGCGCGCCACGGCGGCGGCGCCTTCAGCGGCAAGGACCCGAGCAAGGTGGACCGGTCCGGCGCCTACGCGATGCGCTGGGTCGCCAAGAACGTTGTGGCCGCCGGTCTGGCCAGTCGGTGCGAGGTGCAGGTCGCGTACGCGATCGGCAAGTCGCACCCGGTGGGCCTGTTCCTCGACTGCTTCGGCACCGAGGAGGTGTCGGTGGTCGCCCTCCAGGATGCGGTCCTCGAGGTCTTCGACCTGCGGCCCGCGGCGATCATCCGCGACCTGGATCTGCTGCGACCCGTCTACGCCCGCACCGCCGCCTACGGGCACTTCGGCCGTGAGCTGCCCGAGTTCACCTGGGAGCGAACCGACCGCGCTGACGACCTGCGCCGCGCCGTCGGCGGCTAGCTCGCCCCGGCC
>JACCZI010000062.1 GCA_013696015.1 Nocardioidaceae bacterium | reverse complement strand
GGGAAGGACGGACCCGTCGTCGACGTCGGCCGCGCCGGCGCCGGTGGGGGCAACGGCCGGCTCGGGGGTTGCGCCGGCGGCACCGTCAACCGCCTTGGCCGGCACGGAGGCTGAGGCGGTGGAGCCTTCGAGCAGCTCGCGCTCCCACTCCGCCAGCGGCTCTTCGGCGCCGAGCTCGGCGCCGGCCGGCTCCTCACCGGTTCGCACTCCGGCGCGGGCCATCAGACCCTCCGCGACCGCGTCGGCGACCACGCGCGTCAACAGAGTCACCGAGCGGATCGCGTCGTCATTGCCCGGGATCGGGAAGTCGACGTCGTCGGGATCGCAGTTGCTGTCGAGGATCGCGATGATCGGGATGCCGAGCTTCTTGGCCTCTTGGACGGCGAGACGCTCCTTGTTGGTGTCGACGATCCACACCGCAGACGGCGTGCGACCCATGTCGCGGATCCCGCCGAGGCTGCGCTCGAGCTTGTCGCGCTCGCGCTTGAGCTGCAGCAGCTCCTTCTTGGTCTTGCCGCTGCCGGCGACGTCGTCGAAGTTGATCTCGTCGAGCTCTTTGAGCCGCTGCAGGCGCTGGTGCACGGTCTGGAAGTTCGTGAGCATGCCGCCCAGCCAACGCTGGTTGACGTACGGCATGCCGACGCGCATCGCCTGCTCGGAGATCGCCTCCTGGCCTTGCTTCTTGGTGCCGACGAACATCACCGAGCCACCCTTGGCGACGGTGTCCTTGATGAAGCCGTACGCGCTGTCGATGTAGGACAGCGACTGCTGCAGGTCGATGATGTAGATGCCGTTGCGCTCGGTAAAGATGAAGCGTTTCATCTTCGGGTTCCACCGGCGGGTCTGGTGTCCGAAGTGGACGCCGCTCTCGAGCAGCTGCCGCATGGTGACGACGGCCATGGCCGTACCTCCTCGGCGCTCCCGAACGGGCGCCTGTCGTGGTTGCGCACCGGCCCCTTGCCAGTGCCCTGACGCCCGACACGGGACCCTTCCCCGAGCGGAGTCGGGGACCACGGGTCTCGCCCCACTGGCTCCAGCGGGTGCGCGGGCGTGCGAAGTCGGCCCCGGATGGACCGCTGCGGGCCAGTGTAGGCCAGCCGCTGGGCACCGGACCAGTCGCCGTCACGCACCCGCGCGCTGGCCTCCGGTGCCGAGTGTGCGCCAGTCGCACGAGTTGCCTGTCGTCTGCCCGTGGCCGGGATACCGGCGCGACTTTCCACAGGTGGCGGCGCTCGGAGCCCACAAGGCTGTCCGAGCGACAAGCCTGAGGGACATGAGGCAACGACGCGTACCCGCCACTGCGGTGGTGGCACTGTTCGTGCTCGGCTGCGCGCTGAGCCTCGCCGCGACCGCGGCTCCCGCCTTCGCGGACGGCGCGACGTGGGTCTGGCCGCTGCGACCGCAGCCGCACCTCGTGCGCCCGTTCGAGCCGCCTGCGGGAGCCTACGTCGCTGGCCATCGTGGGGTTGACCTCGCCGGTTCGGTCGGTCACCGGGTGCTGGCGGTCGCTGACGGCGTCGTGACGTTTGTCGGCATGGTGGCCGGCAAGGGCGTGGTCGTGGTCGACCACGGCACCGAGCGATCGACGTACCAACCGGTTGCCGGAGCGGTCGCGCGCGGCGAGCAGGTGCGGGCAGGTCAGGTGCTCGGCCGGCTGCAGCTGGGCGGGAGCCACTGCTGGCCGGACGCCTGCCTGCACCTCGGCCGCGTGGTCGCCGGTAGCTACCTCGACCCGTTGGCGCTCCTTGGGAGCGGCCCGATCAGGCTGTTGCCGTTGTCCGAGCCGCTGCCGCCGGTGCTGCCGCCCGCTGCGTCGCGGCACTACGGGACACCGGAGATTGCGGCACTCGACAGTGCGGTGCTGGGCCTGCGCCTAGGCATGATCCGGGCGGTCCCGTGAGGACCGACACGGCACCGCGGGAGGTGATCAGGCGCGTGGGTGGGCCAGCCGGTAGGCCTGCTTGAGTCGGTCGGCGGTGACGTGGGTGTAGAGCTGCGTGGTGGCCAGGGAGGCATGGCCCAGCAGCTCCTGCACGCTGCGCAGATCGGCGCCGCCCTCGAGCAGGTGGGTCGCGGCGGTGTGTCGCAGCCCATGCGGACCGAGGTCGGGCGCTCCTTCAACGGCTGCCAGCCGAGCGTGCACCAGCCGGCGGACCGCCCGCTGGTCGAGCCGTCCACTCCGGCTGCCC
>JACCZI010000049.1 GCA_013696015.1 Nocardioidaceae bacterium | reverse complement strand
GCGTGTCGTCGTCGTCGGTGGTGCGGATGAACGCGTGTGGGTCGCCCTCGTCCCACTGGAACACGTACTGGCCGCCACTGCGGGTGACGTGGTGCAAGGTGCCGTCATTGCCGTACCCCGAACGGTCAACCGCGGTCGACCCGGTTTCGGTCGCCCGGTAGTCCAACGTGATCGCGGCGGTCGCCGCCCCGGCCGTCGCCACGGTCGCTACGGCTATCGCCGCTGCGGCGATCGCCGCTCTCGTCTGTCGCATCCCTTGCCGCGCCCCCTCCATTGTCTGCGGTCGCCGCCGCTACCGTTCGTGTCGCGATCCTTCACGCTGCGTCAGGTACCGCGGTCTCAGCGTAACATCGGCGTCACCACATCGGCAGACTAGGTTGTGGTTCAACACTTGGACGAAGGACGCGCGGAGAAGGAGTTGAGTCTAGGGTCCGGGTGCAGGCTAGACCCGCCGAAACCTCCGGCGAGCAGGCGGTGGCGAGTGCTCGGACCGGCGGAACCGGGCACTCGGATGAGAGCGTGGTGAGGGCGAATCGCCGAGGGTACACAGCACGACGACGCCGGCGAATGCCGTCAGGCTCGACGCGTGCAGCGGCGTCCGGGGCCGATCCGTGGAGTTCCAGTCGCGCAAGACTTACTGGAAGCCATCAGCTGCGCCGACCCCGCCCCCCTGGGGCGGCGGCCAGCTTGGGTCGCCTGCTGCGCCTCACGCTCGATCGGGTAGCGGGTGACGAGCGAAGGCTGGTGCGCAAGCGCCGCGTGGCGCAGTGCGCGTCTCAGGTTTCGTGGAACCTCCGGGGTGGCCGCAGAGCACCTGCTTGCCCGCCACCACTCACCCGCAACCTGTCGAGGCTGGCTTGCCGACAAGTCGCCGGCCGCGTGATAGTCGAGCCACCCTGTTCAATGGGCGGGGTCCGGGTCCAAGGCGTAAGGAAATCTCTAGATGACGAAACCGACGATCGTGGCGGTTGACGACGACCCCGTTGTCTTGAGGGCGATTGCTCGGGACCTGCGCACCCGGTACGGCGCCGACTACAGGATCATCCGGTCATCGTCTGGTGCCGAAGCCCTCACCGTGGTGGCCGAGCTGACCTTGCGCGACCGGTCACTGGCGTTGGTCGCATCCGATCAGCGGATGCCGCAGATGACGGGGATCGAGCTGCTCGAGGAAGTTCGTCGGCAGGCACCCGAGGCCAGGCTGCTGCTGCTCACGGCGTACGCCGACACCGACGTCGCGATCAAGGCGATCAACGACATCGGGCTCGACTACTACATGCTCAAACCGTGGGACCCCCCCGAAGAGCGCCTGTATCCGGTGATCGATGACCTGCTCAGCGACTGGACGCGGGAGCATCCCGACGACACCGCTGAGGTGCGGGTGGTCGGCCACCGGTGGTCGGACCGAAGCCATGAGGTCAAGACCTTCCTCGCGCGCAACCACGTGCCCTACCGCTGGCTCGACATCGAACGAGATGACGCGGCGCAGCAACTGGTCGACCTGACGCAGGCTCAGGCAGGTGATCTTCCGCTGGTGCTCGTTCCCGACGGCGAGCCGCTTCGTACGCCGTCGACACTCGAGCTGGCGGATGCACTAGGTCTACGGACGCGAGCCGAGCAGCCGTTGTACGACCTGTGCATCGTCGGAGGTGGTCCGGCGGGACTAGCGGCGGCCGTGTACGCAGCATCCGAGGGGCTGCGGACCGTCGTGGTGGAACGGGACGCCCCGGGGGGTCAGGCAGGTCAGAGCGCGTCGATCGAGAACTATCTCGGGTTCCCGAAGGGCCTGTCCGGGGAGGCTCTCACGCACCGGGCAGTAACCCAGGCAGCCCGCTTCGGTGCGGAGATGGTGCTCGCACGCGATGTCGTGGGATTCGAGACCCGGGGACCGGTCAGAGCGGTGCGCTTCGATGGCACGGGTGAGGTGGAGGCGCGCGCGCTGCTCATCGCGACGGGGGTGTCCTACCGGCGACTGGAGGCACCAGGTCTCGAGCAGCTCGGAACCCGCGGTGTGTACTACGGCGCGACTGCGAACGAGGCAAGCCAGTGCCAAGATGACGACGTCTACATCGTCGGTGCGGCAAACTCGGCCGGCCAGGCGGCGCTCAACTTCGCCCGCTACGCGAAGCGAGTGGTGATGGTGGTTCGGGCGCACAGGCTCGAGGACACCATGTCGCAGTACCTCGTGGAACGGATCCGCAGCGCGGGAAACATCGACGTGCGGCTTCGCAGCGACGTGGTAGCAGCTCGTGGTGATGGCCACCTCGAAGCCCTCACGCTGGCCGACCGAGCGGCGAACACCGAGGAGGAGGTGCCCACGAGCTGGCTCTTCGTGTTCATTGGCGCGACGCCGCGAACTGATTGGCTCGGCACCGACGTCGTGCGAGACGACAAAGGGTTCGTCATCACAGGTCCCGATCTTCTGGCCTCAGCGCAAGCGGCACGCTGGCCGTTGTCTCGCGCACCCTTCGCGCTCGAAACAAGTGTGCCTGGCGTATTCGCCGCGGGCGACGTACGGCTGGACTCCATGAAGCGGGTCGCGTCGGCCGTCGGTGAGGGCGCAATGTCGGTGTACCTGGCTCACCGTTACCTGGCAACGATCTGATGAGCTTCCAAGACCTGCGCGCCATTGCCCTGTTCGACGGACTCAGCGACAGTCAGCTGCTCGAGCTGATGACGGTCGGTGAAGAGCTGGACTTCAACCCGGGTGAGGAGCTGTTCGGCGAGGCTCGACCGGCCGACTACTGGTGGGTGCTCCTGGGGGGGACCATCAGTCTGGTGCGCCGGGCCGGTCACGAGGAGACAGTGCTCAGCGTGATGGATTCGCCCGGCCAGTGGGCCGGGGGTTTCCAAGCCTGGGACGCTCACGGCGTGTATTTGGCGACGGGTCGAGGCGCTTCGAGCGGCCGGGTCCTGCGGGTGCCGGCCGAGATGCTGCGAGACCGTGCGGATGCCTGGTTTCCCTTCGGTGTCCACCTGATCCGGGGACTGGTCCATACCGTGCGGAACATCGAGTCCACGGCGCGCCAGCGAGAGGCACTGGTCGCACTGGGCAGGCTCGCGGCGGGGCTGGCGCACGAGATCAACAACCCGGCGTCGGCGGCGACGCGCGCGGTTGACGCGCTGGAGGACACCAGCGCGGCCTTGTTGTCCTCACTCGGACGGCTCGCAGCGGGCCCTATCTCGGCAGCCCAGTTCGTTGCGCTCGATGCGCTGCGTCGGGAGGCAAGGCCACAGTCCGCGAGCATGCGGCCGTTGGCCGTCGCCGATCGAGAGGATGCCTTGTCGGACTGGCTCGTGGGCCACGGCATCGAGCGGGACTGGCTCATCGCGCCGCCCCTTGCCGCTGCCGGCCTCGACATCGACTGGTGTGAGCGTGCAGCGGTGCTGCTCGATGGTGGCCCGCTCGAAGCGGGGCTGGAATGGGTCGCGAGCTCTCTGTCGATGGCGACCCTGCTGTCGGAGGTGAAGGAGTCGACCCGGCGTATCTCGGAGCTGGTCGCCGCGGTCAGGTCGTACTCACAGCTCGACCGTGCATCGATGCAGCAGACGGACCTCACCGAGGGCCTCGAAAGCACCCTGGTGATGCTTGCCCACAAACTCAAGGGCGGCGTCACCGTCGCACGCGACTACGGCAACGACGTACCGCGTATCGAGGCGATCGCAGGCGAGCTGAACCAGGTGTGGACGAACCTGATCGACAACGCCATCGATGCGATGGGGGGCACAGGCACGCTTCGGGTGTCCACCCGCGTCGATGAGAACGGTGTGGTTGTGGAGATCGGTGACACCGGCCCGGGGATGCCCAAGGAAGTGCAAGCTCACGCTTTCGAGCCCTTCTACACCACCAAGGATGTAGGAAAGGGCACCGGGTTGGGCCTCGACATCTCGCGGCGGATCATCGTCGAGCGGCACGGTGGCGAGATCGTCATCGAGTCGCGGCCGGGTGAGACGGTGATCCGCGTACGGCTTCCGCTCCTTCCCGCGCGCCCGCCCTGACCTACGTCCGGTCGTCGGGGCAGCCGTCACCACGTTCGGCAGCGAGGTGACGGTGCGCAGGGTCAGATCGAGTAGATGGTGACAGCGCTGGCCTTGATCGAGAAGAAGACACGCGTCCCGGGTGTCAGGTCGAGTTCTGCGACGACGGGGGCCGTCACGTCGGCAGTGAGGTCGTCTGCCCGAATGCGTACTTGTTCGTCGCGCGGCTCCAGCTCGGTGATAGTGACCGGCAAGACGTTGCGTGGGCTCCCGTGGGGAGGCTGCCTGAAAACTGAGACCGCGCTCGGGCTGAAGACGGCGATCGCGGTCGTGCCGGGTGTGATGCCCGTAGCTCCGAGCCCTTCTATAAACAGGCCGCTCTGGTGCTCCACCCCCGTGCCGGAGGCCTCCCCCGTGATCATGTTCAGGCCCGCAATTCGGGCGGTGAACGGCGTGCGCGGGGATCTGAGTACGTCTCGGGTGGGTCCGGACTCGACGACGTGACCGTGGTCGACGACGATCACGCGTTGCGCGAGAACGAGCGCGTCGAGCACGTTGTGCGTCACGATGATGGCGGCCCGGTCAGCGAGGACGCGGTGAAGGACCTGACGCAGCATGGGGGCTGCGCCGACGTCGAGGGCGGCCATCGGCTCGTCGAGGAGCAGGAGCCGCGGCTGCGCAGCCAGGGCGCGCGCGATGGCGACCCGCTGCGCTTGGCCTCCCGACAGCTGTGCCGGTTTTCTTCCCGCGAGCGCGGTAGCGTCGACCTCTTCCAGCCAGTGGCGTGCGGTCGATCGTGCGTTGTCGGCTCGTGCGCCGGCGCTGCGCGGGCCAAAGGCGACGTTCTCCAGGGCACTCATGTGCGGGAAGAGCAACGGCTCCTGTGCCATCAGGGCAACCCCCCGGGTATGAGGGGTCGTCCACACGTTTCCGGCGCTTGATCCGAGCTCGAAGAGTATGTCCCCGTCGAGCTCGGCGCGGCCGGCGTCGGGCCTTAAAAGGCCGGCGATCATAGCGAGCACCGTGGACTTTCCGGCACCGTTCGGTCCCAGAATGGCGATTCGCTCAGCGTCATCAACGTGCAGCGAGACATCGAGGTTTCGAGCAGTCAGCTGCGCCCTGAACTGAAGCGTCACAGGTGCTCCTTGGACCTGCGAGCAAGCCCCACAACCACGACCGCAACGCCGACCAGGACGAAAGACAGCGCCACTGCGGCATCGGGGTTCGCCTCCCGCTGGACGTAGATCTCCAGTGGCAGAGTTCTGGTGACCCCCTCGAGGCTCCCCGCGAACGTGAGGGTCGCCCCGAACTCGCCGAGTGACCGTGCAAACGACAAGACAGCGCCGGAAACCAGACCCGGCAGCACCAGAGGCACGGTGACTCTGCGCAGGACCGTGGTGGGTTTGGCGCCCAAGGTCGCGGCAACTGCCTCGTAACGGCGACCGGCAGTCCGCAGCGAACCTTCCAGACTGACGACAAGGAACGGCATGGCTACAAACGCCTGCGCTATCACGACGGCGGTGGTGGAGAACGCGACCTGGATCCCCAAGACGTCCATGGAGCGACCCAACAGACCTTGCCGACCGAACGTGTACAGCAACGCGATTCCTCCGACAACCGGCGGCAGGACCAGGGGCAGCAAGACCAGTGAGCGGACCAGCCCTTGGCCCGGGAAGGCACTACGCGCCAGTGTCAGCGCCAGCGGAACGCCGAGGACCAGGCAGACGACGGTGCTCGCTGTCGACGTCCTCACGCTGAGCTCCAGCGCCTGGAGCGAGGACTCCGAGGTAACGAGTGAGACGAACTGGGACCACTCGACTCGAGTCGCCATGGCCACGATCGGCAGCATGATGAACAGCGCGGCGGCCGCGGCAGGCGCAAAGAGCCAGAGTGGCAGTCCGGAGTACTGGGCAGTCCGCCGCATGACTACAGGTCGGCGAAGCCGGCGTCGTGCAACACACGCCGCCCCTCGGGTCCGGTCACCTGGTCGACGAACTCCTGTGCCAGCGAAGTGGCTCCGTCGGAGAGAACGGCGATCGGATACGTGTTGACTGCTTCCCTCGACTCCGGGAACGGAATGCCCTCGACGCTGTCTCCGGCCGCCAGCACGTCGGTCACGTACACCAAACCCGCATCGGCCTCACCACTCGCAACCTTCCCCAGTACGTCGGTCACGGACTGCTCCTCGCTCACGGGCGTCAGCGTTTCGCCGGCTGCCGCGGCAACCTGCTGGGCAGCTGCCCCGCAGGGCACCTCAGGAGCGCAGACGACGAGCTGTACATCGGGATCGGTGAGATCCGTGA
>JACCZI010000042.1 GCA_013696015.1 Nocardioidaceae bacterium | reverse complement strand
AAGCCCTACGACGAGAGCTCCTCCCACCCGACGCACAGCGCAGAACCACACCTACAATACGCAGGCAACAATGCATGTGTCGGTGAGTCACCAGAAGCCATGCGTTGACTGACCGCTCGAGGGTCGCCAGGTAACAACCGAACCGTCACGGTGACCCGCCCGGCGAGTGGCGCAAATCTGCGGCGCCCTGTGCCCAGTGGCGCAAACTTGATGACCTCACGTCCCGAGTGGCGCCGCCAAGACCCCGACCAGCGCCGCCAGCAGCACGAACCCGCCCAAGCTCGACACCGGAATCGACAACACCTCGAATGCCCTGGCCGACCACCGAACGGCTGCAGCACCGAACCCACCGCCACGCCACACCTCAGGGGAATCGTCACCTGCATCAACGACTACCCGCTCCCGGCACCCTGACGTGAGTCAGACAAAATTTGGTGGATTAATGCTCGTGCCGCCCGCGAGTGCCGCCGAGGTGGACCTCCCGACACCCGTGTCGTGTCTGGACAGCGCCACGCGCAGTCAGAGGTCAGTGTGGAGGGCGCCGGGCGATGGAGCGTTTCTCGATCTCCATCGCCGACGAGATCCTTGACGATCTGCGGGAACGGCTCGATCGCACGCGGTGGCCGGACGAGCCGGACGGCGGTGGCTGGGAGCTCGGTACCGACCGTTCGTACCTGCAAGACCTCGTCGGCTACTGGGGCCGGAGCTTCGACTGGCGCGCAGTCGAGGCGCGGCTCAACGCATACCCGCAGTTCATGACGACGGTGGACGGATTGCCGATCCACTTCGTGCACGTGCGGGCTCGCGAGCCGGACCCGCTGCCGCTGGTGCTGACCCACGGCTAGCCCAGCAGCTTCGCCGAGCTGCTGCCGCTCGTGCCGTTGTTGACAGACCCGGTCGCACATGGTGGCGAGGCCCGCGATGCCTTCGACGTGGTCATCCCGTCGCTCCCCGGTTTCGGTTTCTCGGCCCCCCACACCCGCCGCGGCCCTCGCCGGGTGCACGACCTCTGGGCGGCGCTGCTGACCGAGCTCGGATACCACCGGTTCGGCGCCTGCGGCAGCGATCTCGGCGCCCGAGTCACCAGTTCGCTGGGCCGGGCGTACCCGGAGCGCCTCGTCGGGATCCACCTGTCCAGCGTCGACCTGGAGTGGCCGGACCCCCTGCCCGACGACCTCTCCCAACGCGAGCAGGACTTCGTCGCCCGGGCCGGACGATGGGAGCACGAGGAGGGCGGTTACGCGGCGGTGCAGTCCACACGCCCGCAGACCCTCGGATACGGCCTGGCCGACTCACCAGTCGGGCTGGCCGGCTGGATCGTCGAGAAGTTCCGTGCCTGGAGCGACTGCGACGGCGACGGCGACGTCGCCGCCTGCTTCTCACCGGACGAGCTGCTCACCACCGTCACCCTCTACTGGGTGACCGGCACGATCAACTCGGCCAACCGCTGGTACTACGAGTCGCGACACGACCCGGACCCATCACGGCTCGCTCCGGGTGAGCGCATCGAGGTGCCCGCCGGGATCGCGATGTTCCCCGGAGAGGCCGAGCTCATCGTGCCGCGTGAGTTCGCCGAGCGCTGTTACCGAGTGACCCAGTGGACGGACATGCCACGGGGTGGCCATTTCCCGGCACTCGAGGAGCCGGAGATCCTCGCTGCGGACATCCGGTCCTTCTTCGCCCAGATCCGCGGCTGAAACCCGTCGTTGAGACTGACGTTTTCGGCAGCGACACGCCGCTCGTATCGGCGAATTCGTCAGTCTCAACGCGCGTTTTGCAGATCACTTGTCGATCTTGGTGACCCGACCGGCGCCGACGGTACGGCCGCCCTCACGGATCGCGAAGCGGAGGCCGTCCTCCATCGCAATCGGCTGGATGAGCGTCACGTTCATCTCGGTGTTGTCACCCGGCATGACCATCTCGGTGCCCTCGGGCAGCGTCACCACGCCGGTCACATCCGTGGTCCGGAAGTAGAACTGCGGCCGGTAGTTGTTAAAGAACGGCGTGTGCCGGCCGCCCTCCTCCTTGGACAAGATGTAAACCTGCGCCTCGAACTCCGTGTGCGGCGTCGTGGAGCCAGGCTTGATCACGACCATGCCGCGTTCGACGTCCTCGCGCTTGGTGCCTCGGAGCAGCAGACCGACGTTCTCACCGGCCTGGCCCTCGTCAAGCAGCTTGCGGAACATCTCGACACCGGTGACCGTGGTCGTCTGCTTGGTGTCGCGAATGCCGATGATGTCGACGGTCTCGTTGAGCTTGACCACACCTCGCTCAATGCGGCCGGTGATGACCGTGCCGCGGCCGGTGATCGTGAACACGTCCTCGACCGGCATCAGGAACGGCTTCTCCGTCTCGCGCTCCGGCGTCGGGATGTGCTCGTCGACGGCGTTCATCAGCTCGACGATCGACTCCGACCACTTCTCGTCGCCGTTCAGCGCCGGGAACGCGGCCACCTGGACCACCGGCGTGTCGTCACCAGGGAACTCGTAGGTGGTCAGCAGCTCGCGGACCTCGAGCTCCACGAGCTCCAGAATCTCGTCGTCGTCGACCATGTCGCACTTGTTCAGGGCGACCACGATGGCCGGCACACCAACCTGACGGGCGAGCAGGACGTGCTCACGCGTCTGGGGCATCGGGCCGTCCGTGGCGGCCACCACCAAGATCGCGCCGTCCATCTGCGCAGCACCGGTGATCATGTTCTTGATGTAGTCCGCGTGACCGGGGCAGTCGACGTGCGCGTAGTGGCGCTGCTCGGTCTGGTACTCCACGTGGGCGATCGAAATCGTGATGCCACGCTGCCGCTCCTCGGGCGCCTTGTCGATCTGGTCGAACGCCGACGCCTCATTTAGCGTGGGAAACTTGTCGTGCAGCACCTTGGTGATCGCCGCGGTCAGCGTCGTCTTCCCGTGGTCGATGTGACCGATGGTGCCGATGTTGACGTGCGGCTTAGTCCGCTCGAACTTCGCCTTGGCCACTGGGGCTCCTCCTCGATTGCGCCCGGATCATTCGCCCCGGGCCTTTTTGATGATGTCTTCCGCCACAGTCTTGGGGACCTCGGCGTACGAGTCGAACTGCATTGAGTAAACCGCACGCCCCGACGTCTTGGAACGCAGGTCACCCACGTAGCCGAACATCTCCGACAGCGGCACGAGCGCCTTGACCACCCGGGCACCGCTGGTGCCCTCCTCCATGGCCTGAATGTGGCCACGCCGAGAGTTGAGGTCGCCGATCACCTCGCCCATGTAGGCGTCGGGTGTGGTCACCTCGACCGCCATGACCGGCTCGAGCAGCGCGGGTTCAGCCTTGCGGGCTGCCTCCTTGAACGCCATCGAGCCGGCGATCTTGAACGCCAGCTCGGACGAGTCGACGTCGTGGTACTGGCCGTCCTGCAGGGTCACCTTCACATCGACCATCGGGTAGCCCGCCAGCACGCCGAACTCCATGGCCTCCTGGGCACCCTCGTCGACCGCAGGGATGTACTCGCGTGGCACGCGTCCGCCGGTGACGTTGTTGACGAACTCGTAACCACCGTTGCCATCGGCCCCGGTCGGCTCCACGTCGATGACCACCTTGGCGAACTGACCGGACCCCCCGGTCTGCTTCTTGTGGGTGTAGCTCAGCTTGGTCACCGCACGCTTGATGGTCTCGCGGTATGCAACCTGCGGCTTACCGACGTTGGCGTCGACGCGGAACTCGCGGCGCATCCGGTCGACCAGCACCTCGAGGTGCAGCTCTCCCATCCCGGCGATGATCGTCTGGCCGGTCTCATCGTCGGTGCGCACCTGGAAGGTCGGGTCTTCGTCGGACAGTCGCTGGATCGCCGTCCCGAGCTTCTCCTGGTCGCCTTTCGACTTCGGCTCGATGGCAACGTGGATGACCGGTGCGGGGAACGTCATCGACTCCAGCACCACCGGTTGAGCCTGGTCGGCCAGCGTCTCGCCGGTGGTGGTGTCCTTGAGACCCATTACCGCGACGATGTGACCGGCACCGATGCTGGCGATCTCCTCACGCTTGTTGGCGTGCATCCGGTAGATCTTGCCGATCCGCTCCTTGCGGCCCTTGGTGGGGTTGAGCACGCTGGAGCCGGTCTGGAGCCGGCCCGAGTAGACCCGCAGGTACGTCAGTTTGCCCAGGTGCGGGTCGGTCATGATCTTGAACGCCAGGGCGGCGAACGGCTGGTCCTCGCTGGGTAGGCGCTCGACGACCTGCTCGTCGTCACCGACGGCATGCCCGGCGATGGCTGGGACGTCGACCGGCGACGGCAAATAGGCGACGACGGCATCCAGCAGCGGTTGCACACCCTTGTTCTTGAAGGCAGACCCGCAGAGGACCGGCGTGAGCTTGGCGGCTGTGGCGGCCCGGCGGATCGCCGCCTGGAGCGCCTTCACCGAGGGCTCCTCACCCTCGAGGTACAGCTCCATCATCTCGTCGTCAGCCTCGGCGATGGTCTCCAGCAGCCGGTCCCGCCACTCGCGGGCAGCGTCGGTGTGGCTGGCAGGGATGTCCTCCACGGTGTAGTCCTCGCCCTTGACCGTCTCGCCGCGCCAGGTGAGCGCCCGCATCTGGACCAGGTCGACGACGCCGCTGAAGTCGGCCTCTGTCCCGATCGGCACCTGGACGACCAGCGGCGTCGCTGACAACCGGTTCTCGATCATGTCGACGCAGCGATGGAACTCAGCCCCCGTGCGGTCCAGCTTGTTTACGAAGCAGATACGTGGGACGCGATAACGGTCGGCTTGTCGCCACACAGCCTCCGACTGGGGCTCGACGCCGGCGACCCCGTCGAAGACCGCGACCGCGCCGTCGAGCACCCGCAAGGAGCGCTCGACCTCGACAGTGAAGTCGACGTGGCCGGGGGTGTCGATGATGTTGATGGTGTGGTCCTTCCACGAGCAGGTCGTGGCTGCGGACGTGATCGTGATCCCGCGCTCCTGCTCCTGCTCCATCCAGTCCATCGTCGCGGCGCCCTCGTGGACCTCGCCCATCTTGTAGTTGATCCCGGTGTAGAACAAGATGCGCTCGGTCGTGGTGGTCTTACCGGCGTCGATGTGCGCCATGATTCCGATGTTGCGTACTCGGCTCAGGTCGGTCGTGATCTCGACAGCCACGGTGGCGTCTTCCCTCGGATTCCTCGTCGAAGTGGTTGGTGAGCCTCGCACGCACCGAACCAGTCAGGATCGGTCAGCGCCGAGTCACCAGCGGTAGTGAGCGAAGGCCTTGTTCGCCTCGGCCATCTTGTGCGTGTCCTCGCGCTTCTTGACCGCACCACCGAGGCCGTTGCTCGCGTCGAGCAGCTCGTTCATCAGACGCTCGGACATGGTCTTCTCGCGACGCTCGCTCGCAAAGCGCACCAACCAGCGCAGGGCCAGCGTCGTGGAACGGCCGGCGCGCACTTCCACCGGCACCTGGTAGGTCGCCCCACCGACACGGCGGCTCTTCACTTCGAGCGTCGGCTTGACGTTGTCGAGCGCCCGCTTGAGCGTGACGACCGGGTCGGTGCCGCTCTTGGCGCGGGCACCCTCGAGTGCGGTGTAGACGATCCGCTGCGCGACCTGCTTCTTGCCGTCCTGCAGCACCTTGCTGATCAGCTGAGTGACGAGCGGGTTGCTGTAGACCGGGTCGATCTCGACCGGGCGCCTCGGCGGCGGACCCTTGCGCGGCATCAGCTCTTCTCCTTCTTCGCCCCGTAGCGGCTACGTGCCTGCCGCCGGTTCTTCACGCCTTGGGTGTCGAGCGAGCCGCGGATGATCTTGTACCGGACGCCGGGAAGATCCTTCACCCGCCCGCCGCGCACCAGCACGATCGAGTGCTCCTGGAGGTTGTGTCCCACGCCGGGGATGTAGGCGGTCACCTCCACGCCACTGGTCAGGCGGACGCG
>JACCZI010000031.1 GCA_013696015.1 Nocardioidaceae bacterium | reverse complement strand
GGACGCCCTGCGCGGTCTCGGTGCGCTTTGCTTCGTCGGCCACGACGCCGCACACGTCGCGGGAGCCGACACCGTCGTGGTGTCGACAGCGATCCGCGACGACAACCTCGAGGTAGTGGCGGCACGGCGTCGCGGCCTGCGGGTCTGGCCGCGGTCGGCCGCGATGGTGTCGGTGATGGCCGGGAGGACGCTGCTCGCGGTCACGGGCACCCACGGCAAGACCACCACCACCTCACTGCTGGCCGTGGCGCTGCAGGCAGCCGGCGCAGACCCGTCGTACGCCATCGGCGCCGACCTCACCGGCACCGGCCACAACGCCCATCTAGGAGGCGGCGACCTCTTCGTGGCCGAGGCGGATGAGAGCGACGGCGCCTTCTTGACCTACAGCCCGACCGGGGCGGTCGTGACCAACATCGAGGCCGACCACCTCGACAGCTACGGCACCGAGGACGCGTACCGCGAGGCCTTCTCGGCCTTCCTCGACCGCATCGTCCTCGGTGGCTTCCTGGTCGCGAGCAGCGACGACCCCGGTGCCGCCACGTTGGCCGGCGAGGCCGCCGGGCGCGGGCTGACCACGATCCGGGTGGGCACCGGTCTTGAGGCGGACGTCCGGGTCATCGACGTACGCCTGGGGCGTGACGGGTCGGCGTTCTCGGCGGTGCGCGACGGCGCGGTCCTCGGCCGGGTCGACCTGCAGATCCCCGGCCGCCACTACGTGCTGGATGCGGCCCTTGCCCTGGCGACCGGGCTGCAGCTGGACTTCGACTTCGATGCGCTGGCTCGTGGCATGGCGAGCCACGAGGGGACGAAGCGTCGCATGGAGCACAAGGGCGAATCTGCCGGCGTTGAGGTCTACGACTCCTACGCCCACCATCCGACGGAGATCGCCGGCGATATCGCCGCCGCCCGGACGCTGACCGGCAGCGGCCGGCTGGTGGTGTGCTTCCAGCCTCATCTGGTGTCACGCACGCGCATCTTCGCCGCGGCGATGGGCGCGGCCCTCTCGGCGGCCGACGCCGTGGTCGTGACCGACGTCTACGTCGCTCGCGAGGAGCCCGATCCATCCGTCACCGGGGAGCTCGTCGCGGACGCGGTGACGCTGCCGGACGGGGTGGTCCACTATGAGCCGGACCTGCGAGCCGTACCCGCGGTGCTCGCCCGAACTGCCGCACCTGGTGACCTGGTGCTGACGCTCGGAGCCGGTGACGTGACCACCGTCGGACCACGGCTGCTGGAGCTGCTGGCCGCCAAGGTCCGGGAGCCCGGACATGCCTGAGATCCGGCCTGAGACGTCGCGTGACCACTTCCTCCGGCGGCGGCTGGTGAGCCGGCTGCATGCCATGCGCTGGCTGCTCGGAGCCGTGGCCGGGCTCGCCCTGGTGGCGTTCGCGACCTGGGTCATGCTCGTCTCCACCTGGCTCGGGGTGCGCGACGTCCGCATCAGCGGGGTGCAGCACGTCAGTAGCGCACAGGTCGAGCAGGCGGCCGCGATCGCACCCGACACACCGCTGGCGCGGGTCGACACCGCAGCGGCTGAGCAGCGGCTTGAGCAGGTGCCCGGTATCGCCGAGGCCACCGTCAGGCGTGCCTGGCCGCATGGGGTGCGGATCGAGGTGGTGGAGAGCACCGCGGTCGCGGTGGTGGTCGAGGGCGACACCTACACCGCGATCGACGACGAGGGCGTGCTCTTCCGCCGGCTGCGTTCGGCGCCACACCGGCTACCGCTCGTCCGCGTGGAAAACCTCGCCCCGGAAGGTCGAGACGCCGCCCTCGCGGAGGTCGCCGAGGTGGTGAGCTCGCTGGAACCGGGCATCGCCCGCCGGGTCGACCACGTCGAGCTGTCCAGCATCGACTCCATCGTGCTCGCCTTGCGCGACGGCGACGAGGTGCTCTGGGGGAGCGCAGATGCCTCGCCCCGCAAGGCCGACGTCCTCGCAGCGCTGCTGGACATCGAGGCTCGCGTCTACGACGTGAGCGTCCCCGAGCAGCCGACCACGCGGTCCTGACGCCGCGCTCATGGCCCCAGCTCAACATCGGAATCGTCAAAACCTCGACGCCTTGGCCGACCACCGAACGGCGTAGGTGAGGGTCGCCGGTGGCGGCGCGCGGGCCGTGCTGACAAGGTCGGCCATGCCCTGACTATTTAGATGCGGCGCGCGACACGCCCGCGCGCTCGTTGAACCTCGCGAGCTCCCGACCTACGTTGCTGCACAGTCGCTAGGTTGACATAACTATAACCCTCAAGTTGAGGGTGAGGAAACGGAGACCGACGACCTTCCCCGCACAGCCGAGTCCAGATGCCGCTCCCACCAGGGGCCGGCCACCACATCAAACGGAAGGTGCGCGCCGTGGCAGCGCAGAACTATCTGGCGGTTATCAAGGTCGTCGGCATCGGTGGCGGCGGCGTCAACGCGGTAAACCGGATGATCGAGGTCGGATTGCGTGGCGTGGAGTTCATCGCCATCAACACCGACGCGCAGGCGCTGCTGATGAGCGACGCCGACGTCAAGCTCGACATCGGTCGCGAGCTGACCCGAGGGCTGGGTGCCGGGGCCAACCCCGACGTCGGCAGCCGGGCTGCCGAGGATCACGCCGATGACATCGAAGAGGTGATCAAGGGCGCCGACATGGTGTTCGTCACCGCCGGCGAGGGCGGCGGGACCGGCACCGGCGGCGCGCCGGTGGTCGCCCGGATCGCCCGCTCGATCGGCGCCCTGACGATCGGTGTGGTCACCCGACCGTTCTCGTTCGAGGGACGTCGCCGGGCCAACCAGGCGGAGGACGGCATCGCCTCGCTGCGCGAGGAAGTCGACACCCTCATCGTCATCCCCAACGACCGGCTGCTCTCGATCAGCGACCGCAGCGTCAGTGTGCTGGACGCCTTCAAGCAGGCCGACCAGGTGCTGCTGCAAGGCGTCTCGGGGATCACCGATCTGATCACGACGCCGGGCCTGATCAACCTCGACTTCGCCGACGTTAAGTCGGTGATGTCCGACGCTGGTTCGGCGCTGATGGGCATCGGCTCCGCTCGCGGTGAGGAGCGCGCCGTGGCCGCGGCTGAGATGGCGGTGTCGAGCCCGCTGCTCGAGGCGTCCATCGACGGCGCGCACGGTGTGCTGCTGTCGATCGCCGGCGGCTCCGACCTCGGCCTCTTCGAGATCAACGAGGCGGCTGCTCTGGTCAGCCAGGCCGCGCACGCCGAGGCCAACATCATCTTCGGCGCGGTGATCGACGACGCCCTTGGCGACGAGGTCCGGGTGACGGTGATCGCCGCAGGCTTCGACGGTGGGACTCCCAAGCGGCGTGACATCGGGCAGCCGGCGCTGCGTCGGGACTCAGGTCCGCCACAACGTCCGACCGGGAGCCCTCAGGGTGCGAGCGCGGCCAGGCCAGCGCGGCAGGAGCCGGAGCGGATCCCGCCGGCGCCGCAACCGGACCCCGTTCGCCCTCGGATGCCGGCCCAGCCGGTGCCGGTCGGTGCAAACGCGCCGGCACCTGGGAACGCTCCGGGTTCCGGGCCGGTCTCGGCGCCGGCCCAGCAGGCGCCCCAGCAGCCGGCGCGCCAGCCACGTCCGGTCCGCTTCGACGACGACGAGCTCGATGTCCCGGACTTCTTGAAGTAGGTGTTCGCCTTTCGCGACTCCATGGGTGTCGTCGAGATCTCGTTCACCGACCGTCACGGAGGTGTCAGCGAGGGCCCCTGGTCCTCGTTGAACCTCGGCACCAGCAACGGCGACGACCCGGCGCGGGTCAGGTCCAACTTCGCAGCACTCGCCGGGGGTCTCGATGCCCGGCCCGAACGCACCGTTCGGATGAGCCAGGTCAAAGGCGCCGACGTTGCTGTGCTGAACGCCGTGCCCGACGACATTCCGGTTGCGGACGCGCTGGTGACGAGCACGCCCGAGCTCACGCTGCTGGTCCGGGCAGCCGACTGCGTCCCGCTGGTTCTCGCCGACCCGCTGGCAGAGGTCGTAGCGGTCGCCCACGCCGGCCGCCAGGGAATGGTGGCCGGCATTGTCGCCGCCACCGCTGCGGCGATGCGCCGGGAGGGAGCAAGCCTCATCACGGCCTGGCTCGGCCCGCGCATCTGCGGTCGCTGCTACGAGGTGCCGCACGCAATGCGGGACGAGGTGGCGCGCGTGGTCCCGCAAGCATGGGCGACGACCGGACGAGGGACTCCCGGTCTCGACATCGGCGCCGGTGTCGCGGCACAGCTGGCCGCAGAGGGCATCGACGTCATCGACGTCGCAGCGCAGGTCGCGACGTGCACGTACGAGAATGTCGACCTCTTCTCCTACCGACGGCAGGGGAAGCGCTCCGGCCGGCTCGGCGGCACGGCGCAGCTCCGCTCGTGAGCACCCGGCGCGACCAGCTGGCAGCGGGCCTGGCCAGCGTCGGACGCCGTATCGAGGCAGCCGCGCAGGCGGCCGGGCGGAGCCCCACCTCGATCACACTGGTGGTGGTCACGAAGACGTTTCCGGCAGCCGACGTGCAGCTGCTGGCCGAGCTCGGGGTGACCGACGTCGGTGAGAACCGCCACCCCGAGGCGCGTGACAAGGCGGCGGCGGTGGCGGCGCCGCTGACCTGGCACTTCGTCGGAGGGCTGCAGACCAACAAGGCGCGGGCCGTTGCCGGCTACGCCGACCTGGTGCACTCGGTCGACCGGGAGCGGCTGGTCGACGCTCTGGCAGACGGTGCCTCCCGGGCCGGCCGACACCTCGACTGCCTGGTGCAGGTCAGCCTCGATCCGCCTGGGGCAGCCGACAGCCGCTCCGGGGCGAAGGTCGACGAGGTGCCCGCGCTGACCGACCAAATCGCGGCGGCCGAGGCGTTGCGACTGCGCGGCGTCATGGCAGTCGCGCCGCTGGCCGCTGACCCGGCACGGGCCTACGCCCGGCTAGCCGAGGTCGCCGCCTCGGTCCAGGCCGCCCACCCCACCGCGCTGGCCGTCTCGGCCGGCATGAGCGGCGACCTCGAGGCGGCCGTAGCAGTAGGTGCGACACACGTACGGATAGGCCGCGCGATCCTCGGTGAGCGGCCTCCGAACAGGTAATGTCAGGGTCGCGCAGAGCAACCGCCCTGCGCGGCAATGAGGCAACCGGAGGTCGAGAGCCCATGGCTGGCGCGATGCGCAAGGTTGGTGTGTACCTAGGGCTGCTCGAGGACACCGAACGCTTCGATGATGACTACGACGCCCACGACACCGCCGCTCGTGAGACCCGTCCGGTGCGCGAGGCGCATGTCGCCTCCGGCTCGTCGGTGACGCAGCTGGCGGAGCGCCGGCGTACGGCGCCGACACCGGTCCGCTCCGCCGAGTTGTCGCGGATCACGACGCTGCACCCGCGGACCTACAACGAGGCCCGGACGATCGGAGAGCAGTTCCGGGAGGGCATCCCGGTGATCATGAACCTCTCGGAGATGGACGACAACGACGCCAAGCGGCTCGTCGACTTCGCCGCCGGCCTGGTCTTCGCGGTGCACGGTACGATTGAGCGCGTCACCAACAAGGTGTTCTTGCTGTCCCCACCTAACGTCTCGGTCGCTGCCGAGGACAAGCAGCGCATCGCCGAAGGCGGCTTCTTCAACCAGAGTTGACATATGCGTCTTGCCGGCGAAGTCATCGGCTTCGTCCTGTGGGCTTGCCTGTTGATCCTGATCGCCCGCATCGTGCTCGACTGGGTGCAGATGCTGTCGCGGTCCTGGCGGCCCAGGGGCCCCATTCTCGTCCTGTGTGTGGCCATCTACTCCGTCACCGACCCTCCGCTTCGGGCGGTCCGCCGGGTACTGCCCCCGTTGCGGCTCGGCATGGTCGCCCTGGACCTTTCCCCGGTCGTGCTGTTCGTCGCCATCTACCTTCTACAGATCCTGAACGGGCTGGTCTTCTTCGGGTGACAGGTCGATTTGCCGGTTGCCGGACGGGGTACCGGTAGCGATAACGTGGGGCCGACTCGGATACTGCCCGCACTCGATTCTGAGGTGATCTGATGCCACTGACGCCGGAGGCCGTGCGCAACAAGCGTTTCACTCCCGTTCGTCTTCGTGAGGGTTACGACATGGGAGAGGTGGACCAGTTCCTCGACGAGGTCGAGACGGAGTTGGAGCGGCTCGCCGCCGAGAACGACGACTTGCGCTCCAAGCTGACCGCGGCGTCGTCGACGAGCTCCGCCCCTGCCGCCCCGCAGCGCCCGGTCGAGCAGCCTCGTCCGGCTGCGGTAGTCGAGGCCACCCCGCCCCCGGCGCCCGAAACCGTCGCCGCACCGGCCGCCGTCGCGGCCCCGGCCACGATCGGCGAAGTGTCCGGTGCGGCTGCGCGGTTGCTCGAGCTGGCTACCCGCAACGCCGACGAGCTGGTGGGCGAGGCCAAGGACCAGGCCGACCAGATCTTGGCCGAGGCCCGCACCGGCGCCGAGCGCACCGAGAACGAAGCCCGCGGCAAGGCTGACCGGCTCGAGTCGGACGCCCACATGCGGGCCGAGAAGCTCGACACCGAGACCGCCGAGCGCCGTCAGCAGCTCCTGGGCGACCTCGAGAAGGAGCGGGACAGGCTGTCCCGAGAGGTCGACCGCCTGCGCTCGTTCGAGCGCGAGTACCGCAGCCGGCTGCAGAGCTACCTCAAGAGCCAGCTCGCCCAGCTCGAGGGGGAGCAGACGGTTGCCGCTCCGCTGCCCGGAGGCGACTCCGAGCACAGCCCGCGCCGCCTCCACTCGCTGCTCGGGGAAGACGAGAAGCGCTGACCCAGTCCGGACAACCGCGACGGCCGTCCCGAAGGGGGCGGCCGTTCGTGCGCCGGATGAGATTGCCGGCGGGGCGACGACATTGCCCCTCCCGCCGCGCGGAGCGGGTCGAGTCGATCGACATTGCGATGGGGGTCGCTCGTGTCGGGTGTGCGGCTCGTCTTCTCGCTCGAGCACGCCTGCTTCGACTGGGGGGAGCGACTCGTGCTCTGCGGAGGTGGAGGAGCCCACGGAGGTACGCATCGGACCTCATCGCCGCCGGCCCTCGATCTGGCCCTTTTGCTACGTCATTCCGCCGGTGTGGCCGGGCGACGAATCCATAACGTGAGGTGGAGATCGGTGTCGCCGTGAGCGGGCAACGAGGCGTCGTTCGGCCGGCCGACGGTGACCGCGGTGGCGAGCACCTCGTCCGCAAGCAGCTGCTCATGTTCGGTGAGTGCCTGCGCCAGCTCGCCGTCGGCTTCCCACCACAGCTCGATCCGGTCACTGACGTCGAAACCACTTGTCTTGCGGGCCTCCTGGACCAGCCGGACCGCTTCGCGAGCGAGGCCGGCACGGACCAGATCCGGAGTCATCTCGAGGTCGAGGGCCACGGTCTCGCCGTGCTCGTTCACCACCGACCAGCCCTCGCGCGGACGCTCGGAGACGATGACCTCCTCCGGGATCAGCGCGACCTGTTGACCGTCGACCTCGACGCTCGCCCGGCCGGCGGTCAGCCCGGCGGCCAGCGCCCCCGCGTCGGCGGCGGCGATGGCGGCAGCGACCGTCGGCGTCTGCTTCCCGAAGCGCCGGCCGAGCGCTCGATAGTTGCCTTTGGCGGAGTGCTCGACGAGGTCCCCGTCGGCCGCGGCCAGTGACTCCACCGAGCCGACGTTGAGCTCGGCCGCGACGTCCGCGCGCAGCTCGGGGGACAGCGCCGTCCACCCGCTGGAGCCGATCAGCGCCCGGCGCAGCGGTTGCCGGTTGCGCACCTTGGCCTCCGCCCGCGCGGCTCGTCCGAGCTCGACCAGGCGACGGGCCAGCCGTACCTGGGCGTCGAGCTCGTCGTCGACCAGGGTCTCGTCCGGCTCGGGCCAGGTCGCCAGGTGAACCGAGTCCGCAGCAGCCGGGTCCACACAACGCACCGCGTCCTGCCACACCCGTTCGGTCACGAACGGCGTGAGCGGTGCCAGCAGGCGGGTCAGCACCTCCACCGTCTCGTGCAGCGTGGCGAGTGCGGCGACGTCGCCGTTCCAGAAGCGCCGTCGCGACCGACGCACGTACCAGTTCGACAGGTCGTCGATGAAGTCGGCGAGCAGGCTGCCCGCCCGCTGGGTGTCGAAGCCCTCCATCGCCGCGGTCACCTCGCGCACGAGCACCGAGGTGCGCCCGGCCAGCCAGCGATCGAGCACCGGGCGTTGACCGACGGGGGGTGCTGCACCGGAGGCGGGCGTCCAGCCCGCGGTGCGGGCGTAGAGAACGTGGAACGCCACCGTGTTCCAGTACGTCAGCAGCACCTTGCGCACGATCTCCTGCAACACAGTGTGTCCGACACGGCGGGATGACCACGGGGACCCGGCACAGGCCATGAACCACCGCAGCGCGTCCGCCCCATGGCGCTCCATCAGCGGCATCGGCTCCAGGATGTTGCCGAGGTGCTTCGACATCTTGCGGCCGTCCTCCGCGACGATGTGGCCGACGCAGACGACGTTCTCGTACGCGGACCGGTCGAACACCAGCGTTCCGATCGCCATCAGCGAGTAGAACCAGCCGCGGGTCTGGTCGATCGCCTCGCAGATGAACTGCGCGGGGTACGCCCGGTCCAGCTCGTCCTCCGATCCGTCGAGGGTCGGGTAGCCCCACTGAGCAAAGGGCATCGAGCCGGAGTCGTACCACGCATCGATGAGCTCGGGCACACGTCGCGCCGGCTCGCCGCACTCCGGGCACGAAAACGTCACCTCGTCGACGAACGGCCGATGGGGGTCGTCGAGCATGGTCCCCGACAAGCCTGCGAGCTCGGTGCGTGACCCGACGCACGTCAGATGCCCGTCGGGGCAGCGCCAGATCGGCAGCGGCGTGCCCCAGTAACGCGATCGTGACAGCGACCAGTCGACGTTGTTGTGCAGCCAGTCCCCGTAACGACCCCACTTGATCGTGTCCGGGTACCACGCCGTGCGTTCGTTCTCGCGGAGCAACGCATCCTTGACCTGCGTCGTCCGGATGTACCACGACGGCATGGCGTAGTACATCAGCGGCGTGTGGCATCGCCAGCAATGCGGGTAGGAGTGCTCGTAGGTCTCATGTCGCAGCAGCCGACCGCGACGGTCCAGGTCGTTGATCAGGTCGGTGTCGGCATGTTTGAAGAACTGCCCGCCGACCAGTGGCACCTCGTCCGCGAAGTGCCCGTCCGCTCGGACCGGGTTGACCACGGGCAGCCCGTAGGCCCGGGCCACGGCGAGGTCGTCGGCCCCGAATGCGGGGGCCTGATGCACCAGCCCGGTGCCGTCCGCGGTCGTGACGTAGGTGGCCAGCACGACGTAGTGGGCGGGTGCGGGAATGTCGACCAGGTCGAACGGGCGCTCGTACGTCCAACGCTCCATGTCGACACCGCGCAGCCGCTGCTCGACGTCCCAGCGATCGCCCAGCACCTGCTCACGCAAGGGTTCGGCGACGACGAGGCGTTGCGAGCCGTCGGTGACCACGGTGTACTCGACGTCGGGATGCACCGCCACGGCGGTGTTGGACACCAGTGTCCACGGTGTCGTCGTCCACACCAGCAGCGCAGCCCGCCCGGCCAGCGGACCCGAGGTCAGCGGCAGCCGGACGTAGACCGACGGATCGGCGACCGTTTCGTACGCACCCGGCTGGCCGAGCTCATGGTCGGACAGCGCGGTCTCGCAGCGGGGACAGTACGGGCTGATGCGCTGGTCCTCGACGAGCAGCCCTTTGTCGAAGATCTGCTTCAACGACCACCACACACTGTCGATGTAGGCGGGGTCCATCGTCCGGTACGCCGCGGACATGTCGACCCAGTAGGCCATCCGCTCGGTCATCTCCTCGAACGCGTCGACGTGCCGCTCGACCGACGCACGGCAGCGCGCGTTGAACGCAGCGATGCCGTACGCCTCGATCTGCTGCTTGCCGGACAGGCCGAGCTCCTTCTCGACGCCGACCTCGACGTGCAGGCCCTGGCAGTCCCAACCGGCCTTGCGGTCGACGTGGTAGCCCTGCATGGTCTTGAGACGCGGGAACACGTCCTTCAGGACCCGGGCCTCGACGTGATGGACGCCCGGGACGCCGTTGGCGGTCGGGGGCCCTTCGTAGAACGTCCAGCGGCGAGCACCGGCGGTCTGCTGCAGTGTGCGGGCGAAGGTGTCCTGCTCGGCCCACAGGGCCAGGATGTCGCGCTCGAGCTGGGGCAGGTCGATCTGCGGCGGTACCGGCCGGTAGCCGACGCCCTGGCCGGGAGCGGTCTCTGCGGTGGTCATCGGGTCCTCCGTCAGCGCTCCGGCTCAGGAGCTCACGCTGCGGAGGGACGCTCGGCGCCGGTGACGCCTCCCGCGGTACCACCCTCCTTGACCGCGGCGCCGCTCGCGACGTCCGCTGCCCTCTCGAGGCTGCCGCTGCTGGGTCTAGTGAGCCGGTCACGCGCCGGCCGTTCTGCCAGCGGCTCGGGGGTGATCTTCGCTGCGGCGCACCCCTGGGCTCCCACCGTCCCCAGGTCGCTGCTGGTGCAGAGTCCGCGGCTACTCGTCCCGTCACTGCTGTTGCGGCCGGGTCAGTCTACCCAGGGGCGGCGGGGGAAGTTGAAGCAGCGCCACCGGCTCCCTATCCTCACGGCACAACAGGCGGCGCCGACGCGGGTCGCCATCGACGTCAGGGGACCTCGCGAATGGCGACCAAGAAGGGGGCACCGCCGCCGGCGTCGCCGCGGAAAAAGGCACCCGCCAAGAAGGCCGCACCGGCTCCGAAGCAGGTAGCCGCGAAGAAGGCACCCGCGAAGAAGACAGCGGCGAAGAAGGCACCCGCGAAGAAGGCACCCGCCAAGCGGACCGGGCGCAAGCTGGTCGTCCGGGCCGACGAGCGTCCTTGGATGGCCCGGGAGCTGGCGGACGTTCGCGGCGAGCTCGAGGCGGACGAGGGCCGGCTGCGGCTCGAGATCCGGTCGGTCGAGCAGGATCTGCAGGACCTGCTGCGCAACACCGGCGACGGGGCCGGCAACGACCAGGCGGACGTGGGGTCCACGACGCTCGAGCGGGACGCCGAGATGTCCCTGGCCAACAACACCAGGGAGATGCTCTTCCAGGTGCAGCGGGCTCTGGGCCGTCTGGACGATGGCACCTACGGGGTCTGCGAGTCGTGCGGCAATCCGATCGGGAAGCAGCGGCTGATGGCCTTCCCCCGTGCCACACTGTGCATGACATGCAAGCAGCGCGAGGAGCGTCGCTGAGCGCCTCCGGTGACCCCGACATCGACCCTGCGCCGCACGACCAGGAAGCCGCTCCGCCGCGCCGGATCCGGCTCTTCGCCGTTGTAGTGGCCCTGACTTATGTCGTTGATGTCGTGACCAAGCTCCTCGCCGTCGAGTTCCTCACTGGCCGGCCGGACGTCGAGGTGGTGCCCGGAGTCCTGGAGCTGCACCTGACCCGCAACCCGGGCGCCGCATTCAGCATGGCCACCGGCCTGACGGTCCTGCTGAGCGTTGTCGCGGCGGCGGTCTGCGTGGTCGTGGTGCGGACCGCGGCCCGGTTGCGCGACCGCGGCTGGGCGGTCGCGCTCGGGCTGCTGCTCGGTGGTGCGCTGGGCAACCTGACCGACCGTCTGCTGCGGTCGCCCGGGCCGTTGCGCGGCCACGTCGTCGACTTCCTCCAGCTGCCGCACTGGCCGGTGTTCAACGTCGCCGACAGCGCCATCGTGGTCGCGGCCGGGTTGGTCATCCTGCAGTCCGTACGCGGGGTGGGCGTCACCGGACGTGGCTGAGCAACGGACGCTGCCCGTGCCCGAAGGGTTGGCCGGCGAACGGGTGGACGCCGGGGTGGCCCGCCTGCTCGGTCTGTCGCGGACCCGTTCGGCGGAGCTCGTCGAGTCAGGCAACGTGAGGATCGACGGTGTCGTCGTGGCTAAGTCGGACCGGTTGGCCGCGGCTGCCTGGCTCGAGGTCACGCTGGACGATCCGCCGGGTCCGGTTGCGGTGGTGCCTGCGGTCGTGCCAGACCTGCATGTCGTGTACGACGATGACGACCTCGTGGTGGTGGACAAGCCGGTCGGTGTCGCTGCCCACCCCAGCCTGGGTTGGTCGGGGCCGACCGTGGTCGGCCACCTGGCCGCAGCCGGCTTCCGGATCGCCACCTCCGGTGCGGCGGAGCGGGCCGGTGTCATCCACCGCCTCGATGTCGGCACCAGCGGGCTGATGGTGGTCGCCAAGTCGGAGCCGGCGTATGCCACGCTGAAGCGGGCCTTCCGGTCGCGCACCGTCACCAAGACGTACCACGCGCTGGTGCAAGGCCACCCCGATCCGCTCGCCGGGACCGTCGATGCGCCGATTGGCCGGCATCCCCGGCACACCTTCCGGTGGGCGGTAGTGGCGTCGGGGAAGCCGAGCGTGACCCACTACGAGACCCTCGAGGCGCACCGGTACGGCAGCCTGCTTGAGGTCCGGCTGGAAACGGGGCGTACCCATCAGATCCGGGTGCACATGAGTGCGCTGAGGCACCCCTGTGTCGGCGACCTCACGTACGGCGCGGACCCGACACTCGCCCGCCGCACCGGACTGGAGCGCCAGTGGCTGCACGCGGTGCGGCTCGGGTTCCCCCACCCGGCCACGGGCAGCTGGGCGGAGTACGAGTCCCCGTACCCGACCGACCTGGCCCACGCCCTCGACGTGGTCCGCCGTGTCGCCTGAGGCGCCGGCTGTGGTGTTGGCCCGCCCGGCCGAACCGAGCGACGGGGCGGCCGCTGCGGCCGTGCTGTCGGCCTCCCGGCGCGCCGCCGAGGATGCAGGTGCGATCCCGGCTGGGGTCCACGCAGACGCCGAGGTCGCGCACTGGTTCGCCACGGAGACCATGGTGAGCCGCGAGGTCTGGGTGGCCGAGGCAGCCGGTCAGCTCGTCGCGGTGCTGGTGTTGGCCGACTCCTGGCTCGACCACCTGTACGTGCTGCCCGACCATGTCGGGCGGGGGATCGGCTCCACGCTGCTGTCGCTGGCCAAGGCGCTGCGACCCGGCGGGTTCGACCTGTGGGTGTTCCAGACGAACGCAGCCGCGCTGCGGTTCTACCTGCGGCGGGGACTGGTCGAGGTGGAGCGCACGGGGGGCGCCGGCAACGAGGAACGGGCTCCCGACATCCGGTTGCGGTGGCCCGCGTGAGGACCGCGAGTGTCGGACCCGGCCGGCATCATCGGTCGGCGTAGGCTGACGCGCACTTCCCCTCCGGCCCCTCAGCAGGAGACCCAGCACCGATGTCGAGCAGCGGTTCGTTCGTGCACCTGCACGTCCACACCGAGTACTCCATGCTCGACGGGGCAGCCCGGATCGGGGACCTGTTCATCGAGTCGGCGCGCATGGGTATGCCTGCGCTGGCCGTCACCGACCACGGCTCGATGTTCGCTGCGTACGAGTTCTACCGTGCAGCCCAGGCGAACGGGGTCAAACCGATCATCGGGATCGAGGCCTATCTGACCCCGGGCACCAGCCGCTTCGAGCGGCGCCGGGTGCGGTGGGGCAACGGTGGTGGGGACGACGTGTCCGGTGGCGGTGCGTACACGCATATCACGATGCTCGCGGAGACCACGGCAGGCATGCACAACCTGTTCCGGCTGGCCAGCCGCGCCTCGTTGGAGGGCTACTTCTATAAGCCCCGCATGGACGCTGAGCTGCTCTCGGAGTATGCAACGGGCATCATCGCCACCACGGGTTGCCCGTCGGGTGAGGTGCAGACGCTGCTGCGGCTGGGCAAGTACGACGAGGCGGTGCGCGCGGCGGCGGAGCTCCGCGACATCTTCGGTGCCGACAGCTACTACTGCGAGCTGATGGACCATGGGCTGGGCATCGAGCGACGGGTGCGTGCCGATCTGTTGCGCCTGGCGCGCCAGCTACAGCTCCCGCTGGTCGCGACCAACGACCTGCACTACACCCGGCCCGAGGAGGCAACCGGTCACGCCGCACTGTTGTGCGTCCAGTCCGGGACCACGCTGGCCGATCCCAGCCGCTTCAAGTTCGACGCCGACGACTTCTACCTCAAGTCGCCGCAGGAGATGCGGGAGGTGTGGCGCGACCTGCCCGAGGCCTGCGACAACACGCTCCTGATCGCCGAGCGCGGCGACGTGGCGTTCGCCGAAGGCCGCAACCTGATGCCGCGCTTCCCGGTGCCGGAGGGAGAGACGGAGGAGACCTGGTTCGTCGCGGAGGTCGATCGCGGGCTGGCCCGCCGCTACTCGGGTGGCGTCCCCGCGGCGGCCCGGGAGCGTGCCGACTTCGAGGTCGGCGTGGTGCTGCAGATGGGCTTTCCCGGATACTTCCTGGTTGTCGCTGACTTCATCAACTGGGCTCGGTCACAAGGCATCCGCGTCGGACCCGGTCGCGGCTCGGCGACTGGCGCGATCGTCGCGTACGCGCTCGGCATCACCGAGCTCGACCCGCTGGTGCACGGGTTGCTCTTCGAGCGCTTCCTGAACCCCGAACGGATCTCGATGCCCGACATCGACATCGACTTCGACGAGCGACGACGTGGCGAGGTGATCCGTTACTGCACGCAGAAGTACGGCGAGGACCGGGTCGCCCAGATCGTCACGTACGGCACGATCAAGGCCAAGCAGGCGATCAAGGACTCGTCGCGCGTCCTCGGTTTCCCTTTCGCCATGGGCGAGCGGATCACCAAGGCCCTGCCTCCCGCCGTGATGGGCAAGGACGTCTCCCTGTCCGGCATCTTCGACGAGAGCTCCGCTCGCCACGGAGAGGCAGGCGGGTTCCGCACCCTGTACGAGAGCGACGCCGACGTGCGGTCGATCGTGGACACGGCCAAGCAGCTGGAGAACCTCAAGCGCCAGTGGGGGGTCCACGCGGCCGGGGTCATCATGTCCAGCGAGCCGCTGGTCGACGTCATCCCGATCATGCGCCGCGATCAGGACGGCGCCATCATCACGCAGTTCGACTACGGCGCCTGCGAGACCCTCGGCCTGCTGAAGATGGACTTCCTCGGATTGCGCAACCTCACCGTCATCGACGATGCGCTGGCCAACATCAAGGCGAACCGCGACCGGGTGGTCGACCTCGACGGGTTGGCGCTGGACGACACCGAGACCTACCGTCTGCTGGCGCGCGGCGACACACTCGGCGTCTTTCAGCTCGACGGCGCACCGATGCGCTCGTTGCTCCGGTTGATGGCGCCGACCGCCTTCGAGGACATCTCAGCAGTGCTGGCTCTCTACCGGCCGGGCCCGATGGCCGCCAACGCGCACATCGACTACGCCGACCGCAAGAACGGCCGCAAGCCGGTCACCCCTATCTTCCCCGAGCTTGCCGAGCCGCTGGCCGAGATCCTCGACGAGACCTTCGGCCTGATCGTGTACCAGGAGCAGGTACAGGCCATAGCCCGCAAGGTCGCCGGTTACACCCTCGGGCAGGCCGACCTGCTGCGCCGGGCCATGGGCAAGAAGAAGCGCGACGTGCTGGAGAAGGAGTACGAGCGCTTCAGCTCGGGGATGGCCGACAGAGGCTACTCATCGGCGGCTGTCAAGGCGTTGTGGGACACTTTGTTGCCCTTCTGCGACTACGGCTTCAACAAGTCCCACACCGCCGGCTACGGGCTGGTGTCGTACTGGACGGCCTACCTCAAGGCCAACTTCCCCGCCGAGTACATGGCCGCGTTGTTGACCTCGGTCCGTGACGACAAGGACAAGATGGCGATCTACCTCGGCGAATGCCGGCGGATGGGCATCTCGGTGCTGCCGCCCGACGTCAACGAGTCCGACGCCACGTTCACCCCTGTCGGTACCGACGTCAGGTTCGGTCTCAACGCGGTGCGCAACGTCGGTGCCAATGTCGTCGCCGGGGTCGTGGCCACCCGCACCGCCAAGGGCAAGTTCACCGACTTCGGCGACTTCATGGACAAGGTTCCACCGGTCGTGTGCAACAAGCGGGTCATCGAGTCGCTGGCAAAGGCCGGCGCGTTCGACTCGTTGGGCCATCGCCGGCGGGCGCTCGTCGCCGTCCACGAGGACGCGGTGGACCAGTACGTCGACATCAAGCGCAACGAGGCGATGGGTCAGGACTCGCTCTTCGGTGGGCTCGACGACGACGTCTTCGGCGCGGTGTCGGTCCGGATCCCCGAGATGGACGAGTGGGACAAGCAGACGCTGCTCGGCTACGAGCGCGAGATGCTCGGACTGTACGTGTCCAGCCACCCGTTGCTGGGCCTCGAGCACCTGCTGGCGGCGGCTAGCGACTGCACGATCGGGACGCTGCTCGCCGACGAGTCCAGGCCCGACAACGCCCAGGTGTGCGTCGGCGGCCTGATCACCGCCGTCCAGCGCAAGGTCACCCGCAAGGGCGACACCTGGGCGGTGGTGACGCTGGAGGATCTCGAGGGCGCGGTCAACGTCATGCTTTTCCCGTCGGCCTACCAGCTGGCGGCACCGCTGCTCGTCGAGGACGCGATCGTGGTCGTCAAGGGCCGGCTCCGTCGCAGCGACGACGTGCCAGAAGTGACCGCGACCGAGGTCGTGGTGCCCGACCTCGGTCGAGCCGCTCTCGGCCCGGTGGTGATCTCGCTTCCGGCGACGCGCTGCACCCCGCCGACGGTGGATGCCCTGAAGGAGGTGCTCGGCACCCACCCCGGGGTCACAGAGGTGCAGCTGCGGCTGACAACGGCGACCTCGACCAAGGTGCTGCGTCTCGACGAGCGGATGCGGGTCAGCGCGACGCCGTCGCTGATGGCCGACCTGAAGGCGCTGTTGGGCCCAAGTTGCCTGAGCCGGTGAGGCCGCCGACGTAGAATCGGCCCTCGTGCACACGATCGAGCCCGGGGGGCAACCGGCCGCGCCCGCCGAGCCGCTGCCGTGGGCGTATGCCCAGCAGATGGCGACGCCGGTCGTCGAGCCACGGGCCAGCCGAGCCGACCTCGCCCGCTGCGCTGTGGTCACACTCGCGCTCTTCGCCGTGCTCGGGTGCCTCGCAGGGTGGCTGTGGTCGGTGTGGGCCGACCCCCCGCAGTTCGTCGTCACGAGGAACGGCGCGGTGATGGGGGCAATCGAAGCTGGCCGCTCGTTCGGGCCTGACGTGGTCTTCAGTGCGATCACCGTTGTGGCCGGGCTGACCCTTGGCAGCCTGCTCGGGTGGCGGTACGGCCGGGTCGGGTGGCTGCTCCCCGTGCTCGCCGCCGTGGCAGCGGGCATCGCGGCGATCATCGCCTGGCGTCTTGGCATCGCGCTCGGTCCGCCGGATCCGGCGACCGCCCTTCAGGACGCCTCGACCGGAGACTTGGTGCCCGAGCGGCTGGACGTCCACGCCCGCGGTCTGTTGCTGCTCTGGCCGGTTGCGGCGCTGGTCGGTGTGATCGCCAGCATCTCCGCCAACTCGGGGCAGATGGCCAGTCGCAGCGGTCACAGCCTGTAGGATTCTATGCGCCGAAAGTGATCACCGCTCCGTCGGATCGAGGTACTCACCGTGTCCAGCACCCAGCCACCTCCGGGCGAATCTTCGGGCGAATCTTCCGGCGAACCCCCGCCGTACGGTGCGCCGCAGCCAGCGGGTCAGGCATGGGGCACACCACCCAGCGTGCCTCCGGGCCAACCGCCGCCGTATGGCGCCGGGCCGCCCGAGTGGCTCAGCAGCGGCTCGGCATCGACCGGAGGAGCAGGTGGCGGACGCCGACGCGGTCTCGTCATCGGGGGCGTGGCGGCGGCCCTGACTCTGCTCGTCGGCGGCGGGGCGTTCGCCGCGTACCAGCTGCTCGACAGTGGTGGCACGCAACCCGCAGCGGCGTTGCCGGGAAACGCGATCGGGTACACGCGTCTTGACATCGACCCGTCGGCCGACCAGAAGATCGCGCTGCTCTCCCTGCTGCGGCGGCTGCCGGAGTTCGAGGAGCAGACCGGCATCAGCAGTGACCGAGAAGACCTGCGCCAGCTCATCGTCGAGCGTTTCCTTGCCGACAGCGAGTGTGACCAGCTGTCGTACGACGACGACTTCGCCCCGTGGGTCGGTGACCGGGCCGGCTTCGCGGTGGTGCCTGTCGACGGCGAGTTCCAGCCAGTGGTCACCATCCAGGTCACCGATCAGGGCCGGGCACAGGATGCTGTTGGCGCGCTGAGTGAGTGCAGCAGCCTTGCCTCCGCCGGAGACGACAGCACCGGCCTCGGGGCCGGGGAGGCCGGCACGGAGTCAGGGATCGAGTTCGTCGGTGACTACATGCTGATCGCGCAGACAGCACAGCTGGCGGCCGACTTCGCCGACGAGGCGGAGTCCGCGCCGCTCTCCGACGACGCCGACTTCATCGAGGCAATGGACGCGCTTGGAGCGCCGGGTGTCGCGTCGTTCTGGGTGGACATCGACGCGTTGCGCGAGCAGCCGCAGCTCTTCGGCGGTTCCGAGGCGACGTTCGCAGCGGCGTTGCAGGGACTTCACTCCTACTCCGGCGCCTTCCGCGCCGGCAGCGACTACCTCGAGGTCAGCCTGCAGGTGGACAGCGACATGGAGGTCGAGACCGAGGACAACAACCCTGTCGTCGACCTGCCGGAGTCGACCCTGGCGACGCTGTCGATCTCCAACGGTGGTCCGTACGTCGACCAGTACTGGGAGTCGTTCCAAGGGTTCCTCGACTCGGCCGAGCCGGGCTCCTTCGACCGGGCCGTCACCGCGTTCGAGGCCGAGTCGGGTCTGATGTTGCCGGAGGACTTGAGCACGGTTCTCGGTGACAACGTCACCATGGCGCTGGACAGCGCGGGACTCACGCCGCAGTCCCTGCAGTCCCCAGCCGGCCTCGCCGGCGTGGGCGTCGGGGTGCGCTTCCTGAACGACCCGGCAGCGCTCCAGGACGTGGTCGGCCGGGTGAAGGCGAAGCTGGAGGAGTCGGGTACCCCGTTCCCTCTAGCCACGACGGAGACGGACGACGGTCTGGTGGTGGCCACCAACCAGGCGTACGCGGACTCGCTCGCCGAGGGCGGTGACCTGGGGAGCTCCGAGGCCTTCCAGACCGCCGCGCCGGACGCTGACAGCGCCGAAGGTGTCCTCTACGTCGACCTCGACAAGGTCGAGGACGTCGCAACGTCGTTCGAGGCGGACGAGGCGGCCATTCTGGAGCCGATGCGAGCCTTCGGTATGACCCTCCAGCAGGGCGATGACGGGTACTCGACCAGCTCGCTGCGACTCACCTTCGACTGACAACGGCTCCCCGGCGCCTGGCCACACCGACCACCACCTTCGCGAGTGGCGCACACCTGCTGACGGCGGCTGCCGGTACGGCCAGACTGCGTGACTCGCGGGCCATCAAGGCCGGTGGCTGCGATCCGGTGGGACGACCAGGGGCAGAGTCGGTCAGTTGGGGGACCACGCTGTCCGCGCCACCTCGGTGGCGGGCAGGCTCGGGACCGCCTGCATCGCGGACTGTTCGATCCGCAGCGCGTGAATCACCCGCCGCAGCCGCGTCGCCGCATCGGGTGCCTCCAGCAACGCCTGGCGCTCCGGCAGTGTCAACAACGTGGTCGACGCCAAGAAGTAGGACAGCTGGACAGGGTCGTGCGGCAGTTCTGCGGTGACGAGCTCGCCGATACGACCACCCCGGTGGCGGGACAGTTCCCGGCGGTACGCCTCGAAGGCGGCTGCCGCAGCGGCGGCCGCTACTGCTGGCTGCTCGCCTTGCCGCTCGTCGAGATAGCCGACATCGCCGACCAGGTACGGTCCGGTGGTGTCGAGGGCGGTCACCCGAAACCGCCGTACACCAGCCACCTCGACGTCGAACCTGCCGTCAGGCAACCCCTCGCACACGGTGATCTGCGCCTCGCATCCGATCCGATGCGCCGACTGGACCCCTCGGGCGCCGACCTCGTACCCCTCGCGGATCGCCACAATTCCGAAACATTGCTGCGGTTCGGGCGCCGCCAACGTGTCGCTCACCAGCCGCCGGTAACGATCCTCGAAAACGTACAGCGGCAACCGCATCCCGGGGAAGAGCACTGAGCTGAGGCAGAAGAGCGGGAGGCGGAGGCCCACAAGGGCAACCGTACTGCCGGGCCATTGGCATCCTGCTCCGCCACCGGGGTGCCGGCCGCTGGTCGGGCTGGATCTCCCGACGTGCAGATTGGCGTGAGGGTCGGGAGGTCTTCGTAGACTCGGTCCCGTGATCCGAACCATCGACCTGCGAGGGGATGCGCCCGCTGAGCACCCGGACTACCGGGCGCACCCCCGGGCAGGGCTGCCGCGCGTCTCGTTCGACGTCGAGGCGGCGCTCTTGGTCGTAGCGCCGATCTGCGCGGACGTACGCCGCCGAGGATTGGCCGCCGTCGCGGCGGCCACCCGCCGCTTCGACGGCGTGGAGCAAGAGACGCTGCGGGTGCCGGCCGAGGCCATCTCCGGTGCGGTCGCGACTGTTGACGTCGACGTGCGGGCCGCCCTCGAAGAGGCGATCCGCCGGCTGCGCCGCAGCTGTGAGGCCGAGCGTGACACCGACGTGACGACACGCCTCCACCCCGGCGGCACCGTCACCAGGCGCTCGGTCGCGATACGTCGGGTGGGACTGTACGTACCCGGCGGCCTGGCTCCCCTGGTCAGCAGCGTGGTGATGAACGTGGTTCCGGCCCAGGTCGCGGGGGTCGACGAGATTGCGCTCACCAGCAGCCCTCAGCGCGAGCACCACGGGCTGCCGCATCCCACAATCCTCGCCGCGTGTGGCCTGCTCGGCGTGTCCGAGGTCTACGCCGTCGGCGGAGCCCAGGCCATCGCGATGTTCGGCTACGGCGCAGGTGAGTGCCGTCCGGTCGACCTGATCACTGGGCCAGGCAACGTGTACGTCGCTGCGGCCAAGCGCCTGCTGGCCAGCCACGTCGGTGTCGACGCCGAGGCCGGTCCCACCGAGATCGCGATACTGGCCGACGACAGCGCCGACGCGTCCCACGTGGCGGTCGATCTGATCAGCCAGTCCGAGCACGACCCCGCGGCCGCCAGCCTCCTGGTCACCGACAGCATCTCGCTGGTGCGCCAGGTCGGCACGGAGCTGGACCGGCAGGTAGCGGCGACCAAGCATGCCGAGCGGATCCGGGCCTCGCTGAGCGGGCCGCAGTCCGCGATCGTGCTCGTCGACGACCTCGAGCACGGCCTTGCGTTGGTCGACGCGTACGCCGCCGAGCACCTGTCGATCCAAACGCGCCGCGCCCCTGAGCTGGCCGAACGGGTCCGCTCCGCGGGCGCTGTGTTCGTCGGGCCGTTCAGCCCGGTCTCGCTGGGCGACTACTGCGCGGGGTCCAACCACGTACTGCCGACCGCTGGCTGCGCCCGCTACGCCTCCGGCCTGTCGGTGCGCACGTTCCGGCGCGAGATGCAGGTGGTCAGCTACGACGAGGCGGCGCTGCGCCAGGTGGCCCACCACGTGGTTGCCCTGGCCGAGGCCGAAGACCTGCCGGCGCACGCCGCCGCGGTCCTGGAGCGACTGTGACGGCGACCGGCCTGCCGCTGCGGCCGGAGCTGGCCGGGGCAGTGCCGTACGGGGCGCCGCAGCTCGACGTCGCCGTTCGGCTAGACACCAACGAGAACCCCTACCCGCCGCCGCCGTGCGTCATCGACGACATGACGGCCGCGGTCGCCGCGTCGGCGGCGACGCTCAACCGCTACCCGGACCGCGAGGCGACGGCGCTGCGCGGCGACCTCGCGGCGTATCTCGGCCACGGGCTGGAGGTGACGCAGGTGTGGGCTGCCAACGGTTCCAACGAGGTGATGGTGCAGCTGATGCAGGCCTTCGGCGGCCCAGGCCGGACGGCCGCGTGGTTCGCGCCGACGTACTCGATGTATCCCCAGTTCGCGCGCTCGACCGCCACCCGGTGGGTCAGCGGTGACCGTGACGCGGACTTCGGGATCGACGTCGACACCGCCCTGGCGCTCTTGGACGCCGAGCGACCTGACGTGGTCCTGCTGACCTCCCCCAACAACCCGACCGGGACGGCGCTGCCGCTCAGCACCGTGGAGGCCGTGGCGCGACACACCGACGGGATCGTCGTCGTCGACGAGGCGTACGCGGAGTTCCGCCGACCCGGTGTCCCCAGCGCACTGGAGCTGCTGCCTCGCTACCCACGGCTGGTGGTCACCCGGACGATGAGCAAGGCCTTCGCCCTTGCCGGGGCGCGGCTGGGCTACCTGGCCGCCGAGGCCGACGTCGTCGCCGCGCTGCGGCTGGTGCGGCTGCCCTACCACCTCTCGTCGCTGACCCAAGCAGTGGCCCGAGTCGCCCTGTCGCACAGCGCGGCGCTGCTCGGTCAGCTCGACACCCTGCGCGACGAGCGGGACTCGTTGGTGGCCGCCCTCCGCGCCAGCGGGTTCGCGGTGGCCGACTCCGACGCCAACTTCGTGATGTTCGGCCGGTTTCCCGACGCATCGGCGGTGTGGCAGGGCCTGCTCGACCGGGGGGTCCTGGTCCGAGAAACTGAGCTCCCGGGGTGGCTGCGGGTGACGATCGGGACCCCGCAGCAGATGGTGATCTTCCGTGACGCGCTGCAGGAGGTGGTGGCCCGATGAGCCGTCAGGCACGAGCCGAGCGGGTGACCCGCGAGACGAAGGTGCTCGTCGAGCTCGACCTGGACGGCACCGGGTCTGCGCACGTCAGCACTGGCATTCCCTTCTACGACCACATGCTCGACGCCCTGGCGCGGCACGCGCTGCTCGACCTGCGGATCGAGGCACTCGGCGACACGGCGGTCGACGCCCACCACACGGTCGAGGACGTCGCGATCGTCCTCGGGCAGACGCTGCGGGAGGCACTCGGCGACAAATCCGGGATCCGGCGCTTCGGTGACGCTCTGGTGCCGTTGGACGAGGCCCTCGTGCAGTGCGCGGTCGACGTCTCCGGGCGCCCGTACTGCGTCCACGTCGGTGAACCCGCCGGGCAGGAGTACGCGATCATCGCAGGTGCCTACATGGGGTCGCTGACCCGACACGTCCTCGAGACGCTGGCGCACCAGGCGGGGATCACGCTGCACGTACGGGTGCTCGCCGGACGTGATCCGCACCACGTCGTTGAGGCGCAGTACAAGGCGCTGGCCCGAGCGCTGCGGGACGCCGTGGCACTCGACCCGCGCGAGGCCGCTGTGCCGAGCACCAAGGGCATGCTGTGACGACGGCCCTGCTGCTGATGGCCGGCGCCGGCTTCTGCATGGGAGGTGCGATCGCACTCCGGCGCCAGCATCGCCCACTGTGGCTCACGGTGGCCTTGGTGCTCGTGGCGCTCGGACTGCTGTACGTCGGCGCCGCCACCGTGAGAGGCAGCTGATGGGTCGGCCCAGCGTGGTCGTGCTCGACACCGGCTCGGGGAACATCCACTCGGTCCTGCGCGCCATGGACCGCGCGGGGGCAGAGGCGACGCTGAGCGCGGACTACTCGACCGCCATCGCCGCCGACGGACTGGTCGTGCCGGGAGTCGGCGCCTACGCCACCTGCATGGCGGGGCTGCGCAAGGTGCAGGGCGACCGGGCGCTGGGGGTCCGGCTGGCGGGGAGCCGGCCGGTGCTGGCCGTCTGCGTCGGCATGCAGGTCATGTTCGACGTGGGGGAGGAGCACGGCGTCCGAACCCCAGGGTGCGGACAGTGGCCGGGGAACGTGGAGCGGCTGCAGTCCCCCGTCGTGCCACACATGGGGTGGAACACCGTCGATGCGCCGGCGAGCAGCCGCATGTTCGCGAACCTGGTCGGGGAGCGCTTCTACTTCGTCCACTCGTATGCGGCGCGTTCCTGGCAGCTCACAACCACACCCCCGTTTCCAGCGCCGCTGGTCAGCTGGACCCAGTACGGGCAGGAGAGGTTCGTCTCGGCCGTGGAGAACGGCCCGCTGTGGGCCACTCAGTTCCACCCGGAGAAGTCTGGCGACGCCGGCGCACAGCTGCTGCGCAACTGGGTGGCCGGGCTGTGCTGAGGGCTGGGCTGAGTTGTGCTGACACCCCAGGGAACCGTCGCGCCCCCCGGCACGTCTCATCGGGTATGACACCCCTCGCGCGGCCGCTCGCGCTGCTGCTGACGCTCCTGGCGCTGGCCACGGGCGGCTGCGGTAGCCAGACGACCGGCGACGACTCGCCACAGGCGGGCCCGTCGTCGACAACGACGCCGTCGACCGGCGTCACGAGCGTGACCGTGCAGCAGAGCGGCGGCATTGCCGGCAGTGAGCGGACCTGGCGGGTCCGCGAGGGCACCCGTGGTGCCCACGACGTGTTCGCCGCGGCCGAGAATGGCAGGTTGCGCGACGTCGTCGTCACCAAGCCGAGCGAGGTGTGCTGCGACTTCTTCAGCTACGACATCACCATCACCTACAGCGACGGCGACACGGTGCGGCTGCGCGCCGTCGACGGCACGCGGAACGACCCAGCCGTCGCCTCCTTGCTCGAGGCAGTCTTGCGCACGGCGCCGGCTGGCTCTATCCGCTGACGGCTCGGCTGCTCGCGGCAGCCTAAGGTTGCCGTCATGACGCCGCTGGAGCTGCTCCCGGCTGTCGACGTCGCCGGCGGCGAGGCCATCCGGCTGGTGCGTGGTGAGCTGGGGACGCAGACCACGTACGGTGACCCGCTCGAGGCCGCCCTCGCCTGGCAGGCCCAGGGCGCCCGCTGGATCCACCTGGTCGACCTCGACGCAGCCTTCGGGCGTGGCAGCAACGCCAGCCTGCTGGCTCGCGTCGTGGCCCGTCTCGACATCGCGGTCGAGCTCTCCGGCGGTATCCGCGACGACGCGTCGCTGCTCGCCGCGCTCAGCACCGGCTGCCGGCGGGTGACGCTGGGGACCGCGGCGCTGGAACGTCCGGAATGGTGCGCCCAGGTCGTCGCCGAGCACGCAGACCGCATCGCCGTCGGGTTGGACGTGCGGGGCAGGTCGCTGACCGCCCGCGGCTGGACGCGCGAGAGCGGCGACCTGTTCGAGGTGCTCGAGCGACTCGACGCCGACGGCTGCGCGCGATACGTCGTGACCGATGTGATGCGGGACGGCACGCTCCAGGGCCCCAACCTCGACCTGCTGCGTTCGGTCTGCGCCGCCACCACCCGGCCGGTGGTGGCCTCGGGTGGGATCTCCAGCCTGGCCGACCTGCGGGCCCTTGCCGACCTGGCACCACTCGGCGTCGAGGGGGCCATCGTCGGCAAGGCGTTGTATGCGGGCTCGTTTTCACTGCCCGATGCGCTCGATGCGCTGGCGGGGGCGAGCGCGTGAGTCTGGCTGTCCGGGTGATCCCCTGCCTCGACGTGGCGGACGGCCGGGTCGTCAAGGGCGTCAACTTCACGGGTCTGCGCGACGCCGGCGACCCGGTCCAGCTGGCACGCGGCTACGACGCCGCCGGTGCCGACGAGCTGACGTTCCTCGACATCACCGCCTCGGCGCAGTCTCGAGAAACCACCTACGAGGTCGTCTGCCGCACCGCGGAGCAGGTCTTCATCCCCCTCACCGTGGGGGGCGGCGTCCGGGAGGTGCGCGACGTCGACGCGCTGCTGCGCGCCGGAGCCGACAAGGTGTCGGTCGGGACCGGCGCGGTGACGCGCCCCGATCTGGTGAGCGAGGTGACCGAACGGTTCGGCTCACAGGTGCTGGTGGTGAGCGTCGACGCGCGCCGCAACCCCGCCGCAGCGTCGGGTTTCGAGGTCACCAGCCACGGCGGGCGGCGGTCCACGGGCCGCGACGCGGTGGCCTGGGTGGCGGAGGTCTGTGGCCGAGGAGCTGGGGAGGTGCTGCTCAACTCGATGGACGCCGACGGCACCGGGACCGGCTTCGACCTGCCGATGATCGCGGCGGTCCGTGCGGTGTGCCCCGTGCCGTTGGTGGCCAGCGGTGGTGCCGGCCTGCCCGATCACTTCACGGCTGCAGTGGCGGCCGGTGCGGACGCGGTGCTAGCGGCGGGCGTCTTCCATGACGGTCACCTCGAGCTGCGTGAGGTGAAGCAGGCGCTCCAGCGGGCGGGGCACTGCGTCAGAGTCCCGCCCGCGGTGCGCGTCCGGTGACCGCTCCAGCAACCACGCGTCGTGGCCTGGCGATCCTCGCGATCGGGATGCGAGAGCAGCGCGGGCTGTTCTCCATCGCGGTGCTGGGCAGCCTTGTCTACGGCGGGCTCACCGTGGCCGACGCCTGGGTGCTGGGGTGGGCCACCGACAACGTCATCACGCCGTCCTTCGCCGACGGCGAGCTGGCAGTCGGGCTGGCCCTGTCCGTCACGGCGCTGTTCCTCGGCGTCGCCGTGCTGCGGGCGCTCGGGGTTATCGGGCGACGGCTGATCGGCGGCACCGTCTACTTCCGGTTGCTGGCCGACTACCGCCGCCGGGTCACCCGACGCTACCTCGCACTGCCGTTGCAGTGGCACCAGCAACATCCCACCGGCCAGCTGCTGTCCAACGCCAACGCTGACGTCGAGGCGGTCTGGGGGGCGATGATGCCGCTGCCCATGGCCATCGGGGTCGTGGCGATGCTGGCGGTAGGCGTGGTCGCGATGCTCACCGCCGACGTGGTCCTGACGGTGGTGGGGCTAATCGTCTTCCCCCTGCTGTTCGCCATCAACGTGGTCTACCAGCGCTTCTTGTCCCCGCGCATCAGCCGTGCCCAGGCGCTGCGCGCCGAGGTGAGCGCGGTCGCCCACGAGTCCTTCGACGGCGCGGTGGTCATCAAGACACTGGGCCGCGAGACCGAGGAGACAGCACGGTTCGCGCGGGTGAGTGCCGAGCTGCGCGATGCCAACGTCGCCGCCGGCCGGGTACGCAGCGTGTTCGACCCAGTGCTCGAGTCACTGCCCAGCGTCGGCGTGTTGCTCGTCGTCGTGCTCGGCATCGAGCGCGTCCTGTCCGGCGCCGCCGATCCCGGCGACGTGGTGCAGGTCGCCTACCTGTTCACGGTGATCGCGTTCCCGGTGCGGGCCTTTGGCTGGGTGCTGGGGGAGCTGCCGCGCAGCGTGGTCGGATGGCAACGGGTACGGGCCGTGCTCGACGCCACCGGGTCAATGGAGTACGGCGTCGGCAACGTTCCCGGCCGACTGCCCGTGCACCTGGAGGTCCGCAACCTGCGATTCGGGCACGACCCGGCGACGCGCGTCCTCGACGATGTGTCGTTCGACGTGGAGCCCGGTCGTACGGTGGCGGTCGTCGGACTGACCGGCTCGGGCAAGAGCACCCTCGCCTCGCTGCTGATCCGGTTGATGGACGCCGACATCGGCGCGGTGCTGCTAAACGGCCGGGACGTCCGCGAGCTCAGTCACGAGGCTCTGGCGGCGAGCGTTGCGCTCGTCCCCCAGCAGACCTTCATCTTCGACGACACGGTGCGTGGCAACGTGACGCTCGGCGAGGACGTCAGCGACTACGCGGTGCTCGAGGCGCTGCGCGTGGCGCAGGCCGACCGGTTCGTGGCGGCCCTCCCCGACGGCCTGGACGCGCAGCTGGGTGAGCGCGGGACGACCCTGTCCGGTGGACAGCGACAGCGACTGGCGCTGGCGCGAGCGCTGGTGCGCCGGCCGCGGCTGCTGGTCCTCGACGACGCAACCAGCGCCGTCGACGCCGAGGTCGAGGGGCGCATTCTCGAGGGGTTGCGGCAGCGAACCTCCGGTGAGGGTGGCGCGACTGTGCTGGTGGTGGCCTACCGCAAGGCGACGATCGCGCTGGCGGACGACGTCTTGTTCCTCGCCGACGGCCGGATCGCTGACCGAGGTCACCACGCCGAGCTGCTCGGCCGCTCCGCTCCCTACCGCGACATCGTCGACGCCTATGACCAGGCGCGGGAGCAAGCCGCTGAGCAGGTGACGCGTTGAGCACCGCCGCGGCTGCTCCCGACCGCATCACGAGCTCGGTCGGGAGTGGTGAGGAGACCGCTCCGCTGCAGGTGCTGCGACGCGGCTTCGCGCTCTCGCCGGCGCTCCGCGACGGGTTGGGCCTGACGGTGCTGCTGGCCGTGGTGTCGACGATGGGCAGCGCGATCATCCCGGTGGTTGTCCAGAAGACCATCGACGGCGGGTTGCTGGCACCGGGCGGGGCAGACCGCAGCACCGTCTGGCGTTACAGCGGCCTGGCCGCCGTCATGGTGGTCGTGACGGCTGGCGCGGCGCTCTGGATGAAGCTGCGCCTCTACCGAGCCTCTGAAACCGGGCTGTCCGAGCTGCGGGTCAAGGCGTTCCGTCATGTCCACGACCTGCCGGTCCTCACGCAGGACACCGAGCGCCGCGGCGCCCTGGTCTCGCGGGTCACTTCCGATGTCGACCAGGTGTCGCTGTTTTTGCAGTTCAACGGGTTGCTGTTGCTCGTCAGCGCGGGGCAGATCGCGATTGCGACCGTGGTCATGGCGGTGTACTCGTGGCAGCTGACCATCGTCGTCTGGCTGTGCTTCGTGCCGCTCATGGTGAGCCTGCGCGCCTTCCAGAAACGCATGACAGCGGCCTACGGGACCGTCCGCCGCACCGTGGCCGACATGCTGTCGGTGATCGCCGAACCCGTGGTCGGAGCTGCGGTGGTCCGCACGCACGCGGTCGAGGGCCGCACTCAGGCGCGAGTGGACGCCGCGATCGACACCAACCTGCGTGCCAACATCGCTGCCCAGCGGTTGGTGGCGGTTACCTTCGCCTCGGCCGGTATCGCCGGCGGGCTGGCCAACGCTGCAGTGGTGGTGGCAGGCGTGTGGCTCGGTGTGGCAGGTCACCTCTCGATCGGCACCGTCGTCGCGTTCGCCTTCCTGGTCTCCCTGTTCGTGGGCCCGGTGCAGATGGGGACCCAGGTGCTCACCGAGGCGCAGAACGCGGTCGCATCCTGGCGTCGCGTCATCGGGGTCCTGGACACACCGGCCGACGTCGTCGACCCCGTTGAGTCCGGGGTCGACCTGCGCCCCGGTGCCCTCACCGCCAGCTTCGAGCACGTCGACTTCGGCTACCCCGGCGGAGGGCTGGTGCTCCATGACGTCAGCGTCACCGTCCCTCCCAGGTCCCGGGTGGCCGTCGTGGGAGAGACCGGCTCGGGCAAGACGACCTTCGCCAAGCTGCTGTGTCGGCTGATGGACCCGACGCAGGGCCGGGTCTGCCTGGACGGCACCGACCTGCGGAATGTGCGCTTCAGCTCGCTTCGGGACCACGTCGTGATGGTGCCGCAGGAGGGTTTCCTCTTCGACGCCTCGCTGGCGGACAACCTGCGCTACGGCCGTGCCGAGGCGACCGACACAGAGCTCGAGGCCGCCTTGAGCGACCTCGGGCTCGGCGACTGGTACGCGACGCTGCCGAACGGGCTGCGCACCGCGGTCGGGCAGCGCGGCGAGTCGCTGTCGGCCGGTGAACGCCAGCTCGTCGCCCTGGTCCGCGCCTACCTGGCCGACCCCGACCTTCTGGTGCTCGACGAGGCGACCAGTGCCGTCGACCCGCAGACCGAGGTGCGGTTGACCGCCGCGCTCGGTCGACTGCTCGCCGGTCGGACGTCGGTCACCATTGCGCACCGCCTTTCGACAGCCGAGGCGGCGGGCACCGTGCTCGTGTTCGACGCCGGGCGACTGGTGGAGCGGGGGCCGCACAGCGAGCTGGTGGCCGCAGGTGGCGTCTACACCCGACTGCACGCGAGCTGGGTCGCCCAGTCACACCTCGGCACCGTCTCGAGGGTCACCGGGCAGCGGACAGAGGCGCCATGACAGCCGCCGCCAGCCCCCTCGACCCGGAGGTCGCCGCCCGGCTCAGGCGGGACCCGGCCGGGCTGGTGCCCGCCGTCATCCAGCAGCACGACACCGGCGTGGTGCTGATGGTGGGCTGGATGGACGACGAGGCCCTCCACCGCACGCTCAGCAGCGGGTACGTCACCTTCTTCAGCCGCAGTCGCCAGGCGTACTGGGTGAAGGGAGAGCGCTCCGGCAACGTCCAGCACGTGCGCGAGGTTCGCCTCGACTGTGACGGTGACACGCTGCTGATCCGAGTCGACGCGGCCGGACCGGCCTGCCACACCGGTGCCGTGAGCTGTTTCGATGCCGCCGTCGTGCCGATCCGGCCGGTCCGCGATGGCTGAACCGGCGCGTCGGGGCCTCACCCTCGCCGTGCTCGGCGGTGTTGCTGCCGGTGCCGTGATGCTGGGGTCCGCCAGCCGCCCGTGGGCCTCGCTCGCGGTGAGGACGACAGGAGCGCCACCGGACACCGTGACCGTGACCGGCTCAGGGGGGGTTCCTCTCACCGGCGCGTTGGCGCTGGTGGTGCTGGCCGGGTCGGTGGCGATCCTGGCCACGTCGGGGCGGCCGCGCCGCGTGGTCGGTGTCGTGATCGCGGTGGTGGCGCTGACCGCCGGGGTCGTGGCGGTCACGGCCGACGCCGCCGTACGCAGCGCGCTCGCCGACGCCGTGGCTGCCTCACCGGCAGCGCTAGGCGGCGCGGCGGCGACCTCCGGCACAAGCCTCAGCTGGTGGCGATGGGTAGACGTTGCGGGGGCAGTGGCCGCTGCTGTCGTCGGTGGGGCGACTGCCTGGAGGGGTCACACCTGGTCGGTGATGGGCACTCGCTACGAGTCGCCAGCGGCGGCCGGCGCTTCTCACGACGACGACGATCCGTGGCACGCCCTCGACGCCGGCCGTGACCCGACCGCCTAGGCTGACCCCGATACGAGACAGCGGGTAGGAAGGCGCAACGATGGCCGGGCACGGCTCGAACCGCGCGGCGTGGACCGGCGTTCTCATCGCGCTAGCCGGGTTCACTCTCGGCGGCATCGCACTGGTCCTGGGGCCACACTGGGTGTTGTTCTGGATCGGAGTGGCGCTGCTGCCGCTCTCGGTCGTCATCGGCAAGGTCATGTCGGTGGCCGGGTTGGGAGACCCGGCCTCCCGCTAGAGCGGCTGCCGGGCGCCTACCCCTCGTCCCAGAACTGGTCGGGAGGGCGGATACCCTGACCGGAGGTAACACCTCGAGGGGGAGGACGACTCCATGTCGGTGCTCGAAGAGATTCTCGCCGGGGTCCGGCTGGATCTCGCCGAGCGTGAATCGGCGGTGCCACTCGACGAGGTCAAGCGGCGCGCCTCGGGACAACGGTGTGCACTCGACCCTCTGCCGGTCTTCCGCGCCGGCGGAGTCTCCATCATCGCCGAGGTGAAGCGGTCCAGCCCCAGCCGTGGGGCGATGGCGACCATCCCCGATCCGGCAGCCCTCGCCAGCGACTACGCCGAGGGTGGCGCCGCGGCCATCAGCGTAGTGACCGAGCAACGACACTTCGGCGGAAGCCTCGACGACCTGCGTGCCGTGCGCGACCGCGTCGACGTCCCGCTGCTGCGCAAGGACTTCATCGTCAGCTCCTACCAGTTGTGGGAGGCCCGGGCGGCCGGCGCCGACATGGCGCTGTTGATCGTGGCGGCGCTCGACCAGAACGCATTGGTCGCCCTGGTGGAGCGAGCCGTCTCGATCGGCCTCACCCCGCTGGTCGAGGTGCACGACGAAGCCGAGCTCGACCGTGCGGTCGACGCAGACGCGATGGTGATCGGGGTCAACGCTCGCGATCTGGCCTCGCTCGAGATCGACCGCGGTGTCTTTGCCCGGCTCGCACCGCGGATGCCGGACGCCGCCGTACGTGTCGCAGAGTCCGGTGTGCGAGGACCGCACGACGTCATCGACTACGCCCGGGCCGGCGCCGACGTCGTGCTGGTCGGAGAGACCCTGGTCAGCGGCAGCAATCCACGGTCCACGGTGGCAGACCTGGTCGCGGCGGGAGCGCACCCGGCGATCAAGCACCGGTGAGGGCCACCGACATGTCCGTCACGTCCGACGCATCCCCCAGCGTCCTCCCCGACGCCGGTGGCCACTTCGGACGCTTCGGCGGCCGGTTCATGCCCGAGGCGCTGATCGGCCCGCTGGAGGAGCTGGAGCAGGCGTGGCGGGCGGCGATGGCCGATACCGACTTCCGGAGCGAGCTGGACCGGATGCTGCGTGAGTACGCGGGCGTGCCGAGCCTGCTCTACGACGCCACCCGGTTCTCCGACCACGCGGGCGCGCGGGTGCTGTTCAAGCGCGAGGACCTCAACCACACCGGGGCCCACAAGGTGCGCAACGTGCTCGGACAGGCGCTGCTCGCCAAGCGCATGGGGAAGCGCCGCATCATCGCCGAGACCGGCGCCGGACAGCACGGTGTGGCCACAGCGACCGCATGCGCCTACCTCGACCTCGACTGCGTCGTCTACATGGGCGAGGTCGACACCGAGCGTCAGCAGCTCAACGTGGCGCGGATGAAGATGCTCGGGGCGCAGGTCGTGCCGGTGGCCACCGGGACACGCACCCTCAAGGACGCGATCAACGAGGCGCTGCGCGACTGGGTCGCCACCGTCGACGACACCCACTACCTGCTCGGGACGGCGGCGGGCGCCCACCCCTTCCCGGCGATGGTGCGCGACTTCGCCCGCGGCATCGGTGACGAGGCGCGGGTCCAGTGCCTCGAGAGGTACGGGCGGCTCCCCGACGCCGTGTGCGCCTGCGTCGGCGGCGGCTCCAACGCGATCGGCATCTTCACCGCGTTCGTCCCCGACGAAGCGGTGCGTCTGTACGGATTCGAAGCCGGCGGAGACGGGTTCGACACCGGGCGGCACGCTGCCACGATCAGCGCCGGCGACGTCGGGGTCCTGCACGGGGCGCGTTCGTTCCTGCTCCAAGACGACGACGGGCAGACGATCGACTCGCACTCGATCTCGGCCGGCCTGGACTACCCGGGAGTCGGTCCGGAGCACGCCTATCTCGCCGACATCGGCCGGGCGGTCTACCGACCGGTGGACGACGCAACAGCCATGCGGGCCTTTGCGCTGTGTTGCCGCACCGAAGGGATCATCCCCGCCATCGAGTCCGCGCACGCGCTCGCCGGCGCGCTCGACGTGGTGCCAGAGCTGGGCCCCGAGGCGCTGATCCTGGTCAGTCTGTCCGGCCGGGGGGACAAGGACATGCCAACCGCCGCCGCCTGGTTCGACCTGCTGCAAGATCCGGACGACTCGGGGTGAGCCCCGGCACCGCCCCCGGTGTCGCAGCGACGCTGCAACGCTGCCGTGACGACGGCCGGGCCGCGCTCATAGGCTACCTACCCGCCGGTTTCCCCGACCTCGACACCTCGGTCCAGGCGTTCGTCGCCATGGTGGCGGCCGGGGTCGATGTCCTCGAGGTGGGACTCCCGTACAGCGATCCCGTCCTGGACGGTCCGACCATCCAGCGGGCGGCCGAGCGAGCCCTCGCCGGTGGGACCCGGACCAAGCAGGTCCTTGACGTTGTTTCAGCCGTGTCGGCGACGGGTGCGCCCGCTCTGGTGATGACCTACTGGAACCCGGTCGAGCGGTACGGTGTCGCCTCCTTCGCGCAGGCGCTGGCCGCCGCCGGTGGGGCCGGTCTGATCACGCCGGACCTGATTCCCGACGAGGCGCAGGAGTGGTGTGACGCCGCGGACGCAGCGGGGCTCGACCGGGTGTTTCTCGTCGCACCCTCGTCGAGCGACGCCCGTCTCGCCGCTACGGCGGCGGCCTGCCGCGGGTTCGTCTACGCCACCTCCGTGATGGGCGTGACCGGTGCCCGGGCGCAGACGAGCACCGCCGCACCCGTGCTGGTGGAGCGCGTCCGCCGGGTCAGCGACCTCCCGGTGGGTGTCGGCCTGGGCGTGAGCAGCGGGGACCAGGCGGCCGAGGTGGCGGACTACGCCGACGCCGTCATCGTCGGCTCAGCGTTCGTCCGCTGCTTGCTCGACGCACCTGACCGGTCCGCCGGTCTGGCAGCGGTCTCGGCGTTGAGCGCCGACCTCGCCGCCGGAGTTCGGCGCCGGGCGGCGGCCTCGTGATGAGCGGCGGCTCCCTGCTCCCCGGCACCATCCCCAGCCCGCCGGACGGCATCTGGTACGTCGGGCCTGTGCCGCTGCGTGCGTACGCCGCATGCATCATCCTCGGTGTCATCGTGGCGATCTGGCTGGGGGAGCGACGGTGGGAGGCCCGCGGCGGTCGCTCCGGCACGGTCAGCGACCTGGCGGTCTGGGGAGTTCCGTTCGGTCTGGTCGGTGCCCGGATCTACCACGTCGCCACCAATCCCGAGCTGTACTTCGGGGCCGGGCAGAGCCCGGTGCAGGCGCTGTACGTCTGGCAGGGCGGCCTCGGGATCTGGGGCGCGGTCGCGTTGGGTGCGCTGGGTAGCTACATCGCCTGCCGGCGGGCCGGCGCTCGGTTTGCGGCCATGGCCGACGCACTGGCCCCGGCGATCCTGATCGCCCAGGCGATCGGGCGCGGGGGCAACTACTTCAACCAGGAGCTGTTCGGTTCGCCGCTCGACGCGCCCTGGGGGCTGGAGATCGAGCCCGGCAACCGCCCGGCGGAGTACGCGGAGTTCGCCACGTTCCACCCGACGTTCCTGTACGAGTCGCTGTGGTGCCTGGCGGCCGCCGCGCTGCTGCTGTGGGCCGACCGGCGGTTCCAGCTGGGCCATGGCCGGGTCTTCGCGCTCTACATCGTGACCTACACCGCCGGCCGCGCCTGGATCGAGATGCTGCGGATCGACGACGCCAACGAGCTCGGCCCGTTCCGGCTGAACGTGTGGACGTCGCTGGTCCTCCTCGTCATCGCGCTCGCGTACTTCGTGGTGGTGGGCCGCCGGACGCGAGGTCGCGAGAAGTTGGTGCAGGAGGCGCCGACGGACGATGGTGAGGACAGCCAAACCTTGGCTGACTCCGACGCCTCGCCGACGTAGCCTGGCTGACGTGGTGGACACCGGCGTCGGCAGGACGCGCCCCGAGGAACCCGCGGCCAACGTGGGGATCGGTCATGAGCATCCCGACGTGACCGGCGGCTGGCTACGTCCGGCCGTCTTTGGCGCCATGGACGGGCTGGTCTCCAACTTTGCGCTGATCGCAGGGGTGGTGGGCGGCACGGCTGCGTCGTCCACGCAGCCGGTGGTGCTGGCTGGCTTCGCGGGCATGGCAGCAGGGGCGTTCTCGATGGCTGCGGGGGAGTACACCTCGGTCGCCAGCCAGTCGGAGTTCGCCCGCCAGCAGGTGGGTCTCGAGCGCGCAGAGATCCTTGCCAACTCCGACGCGGAGCAGGCCGAGCTGGCGGCGATGTACGTGGACAAGGGCGTGGAACCGGGGGTGGCTCGCGAAGTCGCTGCGCAGGTGCACCGCAACGTGGACAACGCGGTCCGGGTGCACGCCCGCGAGGAGTTCGGCATCGACCCCGATGATCTCGCCTCGCCCGCGGTAGCTGCCGTCTCGTCGTTCCTGGCGTTCGCCGTCGGCGCCATCCTTCCGCTGCTCCCGTACCTCCTGGGAGCCTCGCAGCTGTGGCCAGCGGTCGTGCTGTCGTTGGTCGGCTTGTTCGGCTGCGGTGCCATGGTCACACGCATCACCGACCGCAGCTGGTGGTACGGCGGCGTGCGGCAGCTGTTGCTCGGCGGCGCAGCCGCCGCACTGACCTACGCCGTCGGAACCGCTGCCGGAGCAAGTCTCGGCTGAGCGTCGGTTGGTCCCGGCGGCCGGCCCGCCGGCCCCCTACGCTTGACCTGTGCGAAGAGCCAAGATCGTGTGCACCCTGGGGCCTGCCACGTCGACTCCCGAGCGGATCCGTGAGCTGGTCGATGCAGGCATGGACGTCGCCCGCCTCAACCTGTCCCACGGCAGCCACATCGAGCACGAACGCGTGTACCAGATGGTCCGCGACGCCTCCGACGCCAGTGGCCGGGCCATCGGCATCCTGGCGGACCTGCAGGGGCCGAAGATCCGACTCGGCCGCTTCGCCGCCGGGCCGTTCGACCTCGCGCTGGGCGACCCGTTCACGATCACGACGCGCGACGTGATTGGCGACCGGTCGCTGTGCTCGACGACGTACCCGGGACTGACCGGCGACGTCAGCACCGACGACGTGGTCCTGGTCGACGACGGGAGGGTACGGCTGCGGGTCGTGGCGGTCGGCCAGACCGACATCGAGACCAGGGTCGAGGTCCCGGGGACGGTCAGCGACAACAAGGGCATCAATCTGCCCGGCGTCATGGTCAGCGTCCCGGCGCTGTCGAAGAAGGACATCGAGGATCTCCGCTGGGCGCTACACCTGAGTGTCGACCTGGTTGCGCTGTCGTTCGTCCGGTTGGCCTCCGATGCGGAGGACGTGCGGCGCGTCATGGCCGAAGAGGGCTACTCCGTCCCGGTCATCGCAAAGATCGAGAAGCCACGGGCTGTGGACAACCTCGAGCAGATCGTGGACGCCTTCGACGCGGTGATGGTGGCCCGGGGCGACCTCGGGGTGGAGCTGCCCCTCGAAGAAGTCCCCTTGGTGCAGAAGCGGATCATCGCGGTGGCGCGAAGCAACGCCAAGCCGGTGATCGTGGCCACCCAGATGCTGGAGTCGATGATCCAGGTGCCGAGACCCACCCGGGCCGAGGCTTCCGACGTGGCGAACGCCGTTCTCGATGGTGCCGACGCGGTCATGCTGTCCGGTGAGACGAGCGTGGGTCGCTACCCCATCCAGGCGGTGCACACGATGGCACGGATCATCGAGTCGACCGAGGACCACGGGTTGCACCAGATGGCGGCGATCGACTGGCATCCCACGACCAACAGCGGCATTATCTGCCGGGTGGCGGCCGAGGTCGCTGAGGCCGTCGGGGCTCGTTATCTGGTCGCCTTCACCGCCTCCGGTGACTCGGCCAGGCGCATGGCGCGCTACCGCTCCGCGGTCCCGATGCTGGCATTCACGCCGTCTGCCGCGGTCCGCTCTCAGCTGGCGCTGACGTGGGGCATCGAGACCTTTCAGACGGTCACCGTCGAGCACACCGACGAGATGGTGATGCAGGTGGACCGGGCCCTGCTCGACGTCGGCCGCATCGCCGAGGGGGAGCTCGTCGTGATCGTGGCAGGCAGCCCCCCCGGAATCGCCGGGTCCACCAACGCCATGCGGATCCACCGCATGGGCGACGCCATCAATGAGGTCGCACCGGCGTACAGTCGGCTGCCGCTCCCAACGCGCTGACCTGGGTCTTCGGACCTACAAAGCTGCCCACCGCTGCGACCGCGCCCTTGGGCTTGGTTCCAGCGCTGGTCATCGCTGTAGTCGACGCGGAGTGGGGCTGTCACCGACACCGCCCTCACCGTCGACGACGAGAAGTTAGGGATCATCCCGGGGCAGCGGTGATCTCCCGCTTCGGTCCGGGCCTTCACGATGCCTTGCCGCCTCGACACAAAGGGAGGAGCATCCGAAGTGGCTCGGGCACCAACACAACGGTTGGAGACAGCCATGTACGCACGTGTAAGCACCTACGAAGGCAGCGCCGAGGACTACGACCGAGGCCTTGAGAAGATGAAGTCCGACATCGTGCCTCAGGTCAACGACATGCCGGGATGCAAAGGCATCCTG
>JACCZI010000019.1 GCA_013696015.1 Nocardioidaceae bacterium | reverse complement strand
AACTTCACACCGGGTGATGCCTTCGGCCGGTCGTCGTAAAGGACGCTGAGGCCACGGGAATCGAGCTCGACCGCAAGACGATCGGCCTCGGCGAAGACCTCCGGGTCCTTGCCGGTCGCCAGCAGGTACACGTCGGCGGGCGTAACCTCGCGCGGCCAGATGATGCCGGCCTCGTCGTGGGAGTTCTCGACGATAGCCGCCACCGCCCGAGAGACCCCGATGCCGTACGAGCCCATCGTGACCGTCACCAGCCGGCCGCTCTCGTCGAGCACCTGCAGGTCGAGCGCCTCGGCGAAGCGGCGCCCGAGCTGGAAGATGTGGCCCAGCTCGATGCCGCGGGCCAGGACCAGCGGCCCCCCGTCGAGCGGGCAGGCATCCCCCTCGCGGACCTCGGCCGCCTCGATCGTGCCGTCGGCGGCGAAGTCGCGGCCGGCGACAAGGTCGACGACATGGCTCCCGTCGACGTCAGCGCCGGTCACCCAGCGGGTGCCCTCGACCACCCGCGGGTCGACCAGGTAGCGGATGCCCGAGCTGTTCTTCTCGCCGAGCACACCGGGGCCGATGTAGCCCCGGACGAGCGCACCGTTCGCGGCGAAGTCGGCGTCGGTGAACGCCTCGACCTCGGCAGGCTCCACCTGCGCCTGCAGCCGTTTGAGGTCGATCTCCCGGTCACCCGGCACCCCGATCGCCAGCGGCTCACGCCGGCCCTCGGGGTGCACCACGGTCACCAGCACGTTCTTCAGGGTGTCGCCGGCAGCCCAGGGCCGGTCCCGTCGAGGAAAGACCTGCTCGAGGTGTGCGACCAGGGTCTCGATGGTCGGCGTGTCCGGAGTTTGCTCGGCGTGGGCGTCAGGCACGTCGTCGTACGCCATGGCCGCCGGCGCCGGGACCCGGACGGCCTCGACGTTCGCGGCGTAGTCGCAGGTCGTACAACGCACGTACGTGTCCTCGCCGTTGGCGGCGACGGCGAGGAACTCTTCACTCGCCGAGCCACCCATCGCCCCCGACATGGCCGCGACGATCACGTACTCGAAACCGAGCCGGTCGAAGATCGCGATGTACGCGTTGCGGTGGGCGTGGTACGAGGCGAGGAACGCCTGGTCGGAGACGTCGAACGAGTAGGAGTCCTTCATCACGAACTCGCGGCCGCGCAGGATGCCAGCGCGGGGCCGCGGCTCGTCGCGGTACTTGGTCTGGATCTGGTAGAGGAACAGCGGCAGGTCCTTGTACGAGGAGTACAGGTCTTTGACCAGCAGCGTGAACATCTCCTCATGGGTCGGCCCCAAGAGGTAGTCGGCACCCTTGCGGTCCTGCAGCCGGAAGATGTTGTTGCCGTACTCGGTCCACCGGTTGCTGGCCTCGTAGGGCTCGCGAGGCAGCAGCGCCGGGAAGTGCACCTCCTGCGCACCGATTGCGCCCATCTCCTCGCGGATGACGCGCTCGACGTTGCGCAGGACCCGGTATCCCAGCGGCAGCCAGCTGTAGATGCCCGGCGCCGCGCGCCGGATGTATCCGGCGCGCACCAGCAGCTGGTGGCTCGGCAGCTCGGCGTCAGCGGGGTTGTCTCGCAGCGTGCGCACGAACAGGCTCGACATCCGCCAGAGCACGAGATCCTCCTTCACCGGACTTTCAGCCAGGATGAGCGTCGAGGGTATCCGGGGAGCGCAGCCTGGTCACCGCGGTTTCGCGCTCAACGCCCCATCCGCAGCCCGTGCTTGCGGGCGCCCAGGCTGAAGACGTCCGCCCGGATGCTGGTGATCGCCGCCCGCAGGCTGGGCAGCAGGGCCGGGTCGGTGTCCGGGTCACGCAGGGCGGCCGGCGCGTTGAGCACCCGCATCGGACCACCGGAGGCAGGCGTGATCATCGTCGGGACGAACCGCGCCCGCTGCACCTCGAACGAGCCGTCCGGCTGCTCGACGAACTCGAACCGGGCGGTCACACCACGGTACGTGTCGGGAACGTCGGTGGACTGCTGGGCGACGAAGTTGCCGAGCCCGTAGGCGACCCAGGTGCCGTTGACGACGTCGAACGGTTGCGGGACGTGCGCGTGGTGGCCGTAGACAAGATCGATGTCCGGCGACTTCGTCAGCGCGTCGAATACCTCGAGCTGCTGCTCGTTCGGGGCGGTCGTGTACTCGGTCCCGGCGTGCAGCGCCACCACCACCAGCTCGGCGCCGTCGCGCCGGGCTTGCTGCGCCTCGCGCAGGATCTGGTCGACGTCGATGATCGGCACGGACCAGGGCGCCTCGCTCGGGACCGGGATGCCGTTCGTGCCGTAGGTGTAGTTGAGCAGCGCCACCGAGATCTCGTTGATGTCGAGGATCGTCGGTGCCCGGGCGTCGTCTCGGCTGTCGCTGGTGCCGGCATGCTCGATCCCCTCGTCGTCGAGCGTGTCCAGCGTGCGCATCAGGCCTTCGAGACCCTGGTCGAGGCTGTGGTTCGACGCGGTGGTGCAGGTGTTGATGCCAGCCCAGCGCAGGCCGTCGACGACCTTGGGCGGCGCGGAGAAGATCGGGTAGTTGAGGAAGGGGCCACCAGGCTCCGCCAACGGCGTCTCCATGTGGCAGATCGCGAGGTCGGCGTCGCTGTAGACCGGCTTCATGCTGGCAAACATCGGTCGGAAGTCCATGCCAGGACGACCTTGCGCCGCGGCATCTGCCTCGGCCGACTCCCACACCCCGGTGTGCAGCAGCACGTCCCCTGACATGACGACCGCGAGCTCCCGCGGCGGTGACGGGGTGTCGGGAGAGCTTGACGGTGACGACGAGGGGCCTGCTGCCTGGTTCTCGCTGTTGGGGCTCTGCGACTGTGCGGCTCGCTGGGGGGTGCCATTGTCCCCTGTGCAAGCGGGTGCCACCACCAGGAGTACGGCGGTGACCACTAACACTCCTCGCCGTGTCCGCACCGCCTCATCTTCCCTAGAACAGCACGGTGGTGAATGTCGCCGCGCGGGTGAAACCAACGCGTTCGTACGCACGCCGCGCGGGGGTGTTGTCGGCGTTGACGTACAGCGTGACCACGGGGGCGATGTCCCGCAACGCCGCGTTGACCACCGCGGCCATCGCCGGACCGGCGATGCCCCGGCCCCGCAGGCTGGGCTCGACGTACACCCCCTGGATCTGGCAGGCGCGTGCGGTGGCGACACCGATCTCGGCCTTGAAGACCACCCGGCCGTCCTCGATCCGAGCGAACGCCCACCCGCGTGAGATCAGCTGCGCCACCCGGGCACGATAGGGACCGGCGCCGTCGGCCTCGGGCGAGACGCCGACCTCCTCGGTGAACATCGCCACGCTCGAGGGGTAGAGGAGGTCGAGCTCGTCGATGAGGACGCGCCGCACGGTGAGGTCGGGGCGGAGCGGTGATGGTTCACGGATCGTCATGAACGGCTGGTCCGGGCGCACCGAGCGGGCCGGTCCCCAGTGCGGCTCGAGGTGTTCCCACAACGGGCGCAGCGCCTCCTGCTGCCCGACGAGCGAGGAGCACCGGCGGCCCTGGGTCACGGCGTGCTCCGCGAACATCGCGACCGCCGCGGGGTGCGCCTGCACCGGGACGAGGTTTGCCCCGGCGTGGCACGCCGACTCCAGCGCCCCGCCTGCGCCGTACCCCCAGACCTCGCCCCCGAGCCGCCGCGGGTCCAACCCGGTCTGCTGCACCCGGGCGTCGACGAACACGTTGGTCACCGGATCGACGTCGAGGAGTCGCCGCAGCCGCGCCATGTCCGAGGGACCCAGCAGCTGCAGCGCGGGTGTCGTGCGCAGCACGGCGGGCCTCCCTCTTTCCGATGACGTAAGCCTAACGGGCTGCCCCGTGACGCCTTACCCTTGTGGCTGGAGGGACGTTTGATGAGTGGTCCGATCTCGGGGAAACGGCCCGACGAGCATCGCCGGTTGTTGTCGCTGCCGGCGGCCCTGGGCCTGACCGCTCTCGCGGTCGTCCTGCCGGGGAGCAGCCTGTGGCTGCTGGGGCGGCGCGCTCTGGGGATCGCGGTCCTGACCTCCTACCTCACCGGGGTCGCAGTGCTGGCGTACCTGCTACTCGAGCAGCGCGCTCCGCTGCTGCGAGCCCTGGTCCGCCCTGCCTGGTTGACCGCGGCGATCATCATGCTCGTTGTCGGTTTCGTGTGCTGGGCACTCATCGTGACGTTCAGCTACCAGATGGCGCGTCCGGACGGCATGACCCGGCCAGAGCAGCTGGCGGCCACCGCCTTCCTCGCCGTGATGTGCCTGGCGCTGGCGGTCCCGTTCGGTGTCGCCGTCCGCTATGCGTCGGCCCAGCGTGCGTTCATCTCAGACGTGTTCGTGTCCGCCGCCGACTCCAGCAGCGCGACCCGCCCGGTCGGTGTCACCGCCGCCGACCCATGGCAGGGCGAGGAGCGCGTCAACATGCTGCTTGTGGGCAGTGACGCAGGGCCCGAGCGTGATGGCACCCGTACCGACTCGATGATCGTTGCCAGCATCGAGGTGGCAACGGGCAACGTCGTGCTGATCAGCCTGCCGCGCAACCTC
>JACCZI010000017.1 GCA_013696015.1 Nocardioidaceae bacterium | reverse complement strand
GGCCATGCGAGAGCCTGCGAGCACCGACATCCCGCGCCTGGTGAACACGTCCTCGATCACCCGCGCCGCATCGGCGTCCTCACCGGGCAGCACCAGGTCCCGGCTGGACACCAGGACCACGTCGCTGCCCAGCGCCTGGTAGGCACTGGCGAACTCCGCGCCGGTCACCCCGGACCCCACCACGACGAGACGCTCCGGCAGCTCGTCGAGGTCGTACACCTGCTCCCAGGTGAGGATGCGTTCGCCGTCCGGCAGCGCCGTGTCGACGACCCGGGGGTGAGCACCCGTCGCGACCAGCACCACATCGGCGGACAGCCGCTCCTCGCTTGCATCATGGCCGCGCTCGCCGCGTACGACGACGTGCTGCGGACCGTCGAGCACACCGAACCCGCGGCGGACGTGGACGCCCTCCTTGTCCAACCGCCCGGCGATGTCGTCGGACTGCGCCCGGGCCAGCGCCTTGACCCGGGCGTTGACCCGTGGCAGATCGACCGAGACCCGCTGCCGCAGGTCGGTGCCGGGCGCAGCAGCCAAGCGCACCCCGAGCTCGCCGGCGCCGGCCACCTCCGACATCAGGTCCGAGGTGGCGATCAAGGTCTTGCTCGGCACGCAGTCGGTCAGCACCGCCGAACCACCGAGACCGTCGCTGTCGACGACCACCACCTCGGCACCGAGCTGAGCGGCGACGAGCGCCGCCTCGTACCCGCCCGGTCCGCCACCCACGATCACCACACGTTCCACGGGCTCATCATGTCCGACGGGCACGCGGTGCTCGCTACTGTGCTGCCGTGCCGCTGTATGCCGCGTACGGCCCCAACCTCGACCCGGCCCGGATGACGCAGCGCTGCCCGCACTCCCCTCTGCGCGACACGGGATGGCTGCTCGGCTGGCGGCTCACCTTCGGGGGTGAGGACCTGGGCTGGGACGGTGCGCTGTGCACGGTTGTCGAGGACCCGATGGAGCAGGTCTTCGTCGCGCTCTACGACATCACCGGCGACGACGCCGCCGCGCTGGACGAGTGGGAGGGCATCGATGTCGGGGTCTACCGCAAGATCCGGGTCCGGGTGCACTCACTCGACGGGGAGCAGACCGCCTGGCTGTATGCACTGGACGCGTACGAGGGCGGTCTGCCCTCGGCCAGCTACATCGGGCTGCTGTCCGAGGCTGCGCTCGCGGCCGGGGCTCCCGACGACTACGTGACCGCGCTGCGCGGTCGGCCCTGCCGTTCGGTGGGTCCATGAGCACGGCACCGGACGAGCCGGGCGCGCACGCGCTGGCAGAACAGGCCGCCGCGCGGCTCCGCGAGCTGACGGGCACACCGCGCCACGACATCGCACTGGTGATGGGTTCCGGCTGGGTTCCGGCAGCCGACGCCCTCGGTCCGGCTGAGGTCGAGATCCCCGTCACCGAGCTGCCCGGGTTCAGCGCACCGGCGGTGGCCGGGCACGCCGGCACGATCCGGTCGCTGTGCCTCGGCGACCGCCGACTGCTGGTCTTCCTCGGTCGGACGCACCTGTACGAGGGGCGCGGCGTGAGACCCGTCGTCCACGGCGTACGGGCTGCGGCGGCCGCGGGGTGTCGCGCGGTCGTCCTCACCAACGCCAGCGGTGGCCTCGACCCCGCATGGTCCCCCGGGACACCGGTGCTCATCGCCGACTCGATCAACCTCACCGCGACCTCACCGGTCGAGGGTGCCACCTTCATCGACCTCACCGACCTGTTCGCGCGCCGGCTGCGCGAGCTGTGCCGCGAGGTCGACCCCACACTCGACGAGGGCGTGTACGTGCAGTTCCGGGGTCCGCACTACGAGACGCCGGCCGAGATCGCCATGGTCGCGGCGATCGGGGGACATCTGGTCGGCATGTCGACGGTGCTCGAGGCCATCGCCGCCCGCGAGGCGGGGCTGGAGGTGCTCGGCATCTCGCTGGTCACCAACCTAGCGGCCGGTGTGGGGGGCGAACCCCTGGACCATGCCGAGGTGCTGCGGGCCGGCCGCGCTGCTGCGGCGCGGATGGGCTCGCTGCTGTCGGCCGTGCTGCCGCGCATCTGATGGTCGCCGCCGAGCTGCTGGCGCGAGCGCAGGACTGGCTCGACCAGGATCTCGACCCGCACACCCGGGCCGAGCTGGCGTCGCTGGTGGCAGCGGCGCGGTCTACCCACGGGTCAGAGCAGGCGGCGGCCGAGCTGGCCGACCGGTTCGCCCGACGGCTGGACTTCGGCACCGCGGGCCTGCGCGGTGCGCTGGGCGCCGGCCCCAACCGCATGAACCGCGTCGTCGTGGCCCAGGTGGCGGCCGGCTTGGCGGGGTACCTGCGGGCGCACCCCCACCCCGGCCAGGACGGCGTGGTGATCGGCTTCGACGCCCGGCACCAGTCGGACATCTTCGCCCGCGACACCGCCGAGATCGTCCGTGGCGCCGGCGTAGACGCGTACCTGCTGCCCGGTCCGCTGCCCACGCCGGTGCTCGCCTTTGCGATCCGGCACCTGCGCTGCGCGGCCGGGGTGATGGTGACCGCCTCGCACAACCCGCCGCAGGACAACGGATACAAGGTCTACCTCGGTGACGGGTCCCAGATCGTCCCACCCGCCGACACCGACATCGCCGCCGCGATCGACGGCGTCGGACCGGTCCCCACACTGCCTCGCGCCGACGACTACGTACGGCTGGACGAGTCGGTGCTCGATGAGTACGTCTCCGCGGTGTCCGCACTGCCCCGACCGGATGGACCCCGCGCGCTGGACGTCGTGTACACCCCGCTGCACGGGGTTGGTGGCGCTGTGGTGCGGCGGGTGCTCGAGCGCACCGGCTTCGCGCCGGCGTACGAGACTCCCGAGCAGGCCGACCCCGACCCCGACTTCCCGACGGTGGCGTTCCCCAACCCCGAGGAGCCAGGGGTCATCGACCTCGCGTTGAGCTCCGCGCGGCGGCGCCGGGCGGACCTGGTGGTCGCCAACGACCCCGACGCCGACCGCTGCGCCGTGGCGGTCCCGGTCGCTGATACTGCGGACTGGCGGATGATGCACGGCGACGAGCTCGGCGTCCTGCTGGCCGACACCCTGATGCGACGTGGTGTCCGGGGCACGTACGCGACCACGATCGTGTCGTCGTCGATGCTCCGGCGCATGTGCGCGGCGCGCGACCTGCCGTACGTTGAGACGCTCACCGGCTTCAAGTGGCTGGGTCGGGTCGACGGACTCGTCTTCGGGTACGAGGAGGCGCTCGGCTACTGCGTGGCGCCGGGCATCGCGCGCGACAAGGATGGCATCTCGGCGATGGTGCTGGCGCTCGAGCTGGCGGCGGCGCTGAAGCTGGCAGGGCTGACTCTGCAGAGCCGACTCGACGAGCTGGCCCGCGTGTACGGCGTGCATGCCACCGACCAGCTGTCGGTACGCATGGCGAACCCGTCGCGCCTCGGGTCAGCGGTAGACCGGCTACGCACCACTCCACCGGCCGCACTCGGCGGGTTAGAGGTTGCCTCGATCGACGACCTCGCGCTCGGTGGGGACGGCCTGCCGCCCACCGAGGGACTGCGGTGCGCGCTGCGCGACGGCGCTCGCGTGGTCGTGCGCCCGTCGGGCACCGAGCCCAAGCTCAAGTGCTATCTGGAGGCGGTCGTCATGGTCGGTCCCGAGGGTCTGGCCGCCGCGCGGGCCGTAGCCAGGTCGCGGCTCGCCGCCATCCGCGCCGACGTGGCGGCCGCCGTCGGGGGGTAGGCCGCGGGTCTTTCAAGATCGCGGTGGCTCCGGCAGCCGCAGGCCTAGCCATCCGCCGCGCCCGCGTCACCGGGACGCGGCCACCAGCAGGGCGACGAAGACGGCGGCGACCACGACCAGGACGGTGATCTCGAGGTACGCCCAGCGGCGCTCCAGACCGTTCAGGTGGTGCGAAGCCTGCTGATGCTCCTGCGCCAGGGCCACCACCCGCCCGGCAACGAAGTCGACGTACTCGACGCTGCCCGCATCGGTGTTCGGGGCACCCTCGACCGCGTGCTTCTCCACCCGGCCGAGGCCGAACATGGCACCCGTGCCCGCTCCGCCGCCGGTGCTGCGCGCGTTGACGTGCATCTGCTGTCGCGCGGTGCGCCCGATGGCCACCGCGTGGACCATCTTGTCGCGGGTGTAGACCCGCAGCGTCTGGCGCACCTCGGCGTCACTGATCAGGTGCCAGGGCACGCGGACGTCGCTGACGAGGTTCCGGATCAACAGGTGGTCGGCGTACGCCTGCAGCGCGGGACGCACCATCGCCACATACATGACCACGGCGAACAGCACGAGACCGGCCGCCGCCGCGGCGACCGCCAGCGTGAAGCCGTCGACGGCCATCAGCACGAGCAGGACGCCGATGACCACGATGCCGGCCACGCCCACCCACCGGGCGCCGGACGGCTGGAACCGCTCGATGGGAACCGAGGACATGCCTGCATTCTGCCTCGGTGACGGTGCTCAGGCACCGTTCGTCACCAGACTGCAACGATGCATTCGGTCTCCGAGCGCGGGGCTCCTACACTTCCGAGGTGAGCACCAGCGTCGCCGGCGTCGATGACGTCACGGCGTCAGAGCCGTCGCTACGGCGGTTCCTGGCCGGCCTGCCCGGCGTCGACCAGGTCGGCGCCGAGGCGCGCGCGGCCACGCTGGCGACCCGGTCGATCAAGACGACGGCAAAGCAGCAGGCCCTCGACACCGCGATCTCCATGATCGACCTCACCACGCTGGAGGGCCAGGACACCCCCGGCAAGGTGCGTGCCCTCTCGGCCAAGGCGATGCGCCCCGACCCCACCGACTCGAGCTGCCCGAGCGCAGCCGCGGTCTGCGTCTACCCCGACCTGGTCTCGGCTGCGGCGAGTACGGTCGCAGGCAGCGGCGTACTGGTTGCCAGCGTCGCCACCGCCTTCCCCTCGGGACGGGCCGCCCTGGACGTCAAGCTCGCCGACACCCGCGACGCGATCGAGGCAGGCGCCGACGAGATCGACATGGTCATCGACCGTGGGGCCTTCCTCACCGGCCGGTACTCCCAGGTCCACGACGAGATCGTCACGATCAAGGCCGCCTGCGGGCGACCCGGTCGGGAGCCGGCGCACCTGAAGGTGATCCTCGAGACAGGCGAGCTGGCCACGTACGACAACGTCCGCCGCGCGTCCTGGCTGGCGATGCTCGCCGGCGCGGACTTCATCAAGACCAGCACCGGCAAGATCTCCCCCGCAGCGACCTTGCCAGTAGCACTGGTCATGCTCGAGGCGGTCCGCGACTTTCGGCTGGCGACCGGCCGGATGGTCGGCGTCAAACCGGCTGGCGGCATCCGCAGCGCTAAGGACGCGATCCGCCATCTGGTGGTCGTCAACGAGGTCGCCGGACCGGAGTGGCTGTCGTCGCGGTGGTTCCGCTTCGGTGCCTCGAGCCTGCTCAACGACCTGCTGCTGCAGCGCACCCGGATGCTCACCGGCCGCTACTCCGGCCCCGACTACGTCACCCTCGACTGAAGGCGATGCCGATGTTCGAGTACGCCCCCGCGCCCGAGTCTCGCTCCATCGTCGACATCGCGTCCTCGTACGGGCTGTTCATCGGCGGTGAGTTCGTCGACACCCGTGACGGTCATACGTTCAAGACGATCAGCCCGGCCAGCGAGGAAGTGCTGGCCGAGGTGACCGAGGCCGGTCCGGCCGACGTCGACGCGGCCGTCGCGGCGGCCCGCCGGGCTTATGACCGGGTGTGGTCGAAGACGCCGGGCCGGGAGCGCGCCAAGTACCTCTACCGGATCGCCCGCATCCTCGCCGAACGGTCGCGCGAGTTCGCGGTGCTCGAGACCCTCGACAACGGCAAGCCGATCCGCGAGTCGCGAGACGTCGACGTGCCCCTGGCCAGCGCCTGGTTCTTCTACTACGCCGGGTGGGCCGACAAGCTGGCGTACGCCGGGCTCGGCTCCGACCCGCAGCCGGTCGGCGTGGCCGGGCAGATCATCCCGTGGAACTTCCCGCTGATGATGCTGGCGTGGAAGATCGCCCCGGCGCTGGCCGCGGGCAACACCGTGGTCCTCAAGCCGGCGGAGACGACCCCGCTGACAGCACTGCTGTTCGCCTCGGTCTGCCAGCAGGCCGAGCTGCCGCCAGGTGTGGTCAACATCGTGACCGGCGCCGGTGCGACCGGGCAGGCGCTGGTGGCTCACCCGGACGTCGACAAGATCGCGTTCACCGGGTCGACCGAGGTCGGCAAGGCGATCGCGCGTGCCGTCGCCGGCACCGACACGAAGGTCACGCTCGAGCTCGGCGGCAAGGCGGCCAACGTGATCTTCGACGACGCCCCCGTCGACCAGGCGGTCGAGGGCATCGTCAACGGCATCTTCTTCAACCAGGGCCACGTGTGCTGCGCCGGGTCCCGCCTGCTGGTCCAGGAGAGCGTCTATGACGAGGTGCTCGAGCGCCTCAAGCGCCGGATGGCGACCCTGCGTCTCGGCGACCCCATGGACAAGAACACCGACGTCGGCGCGATCAACTCCCGCGAGCAGCTGACGCGGATCCGGGAGCTGTCGGAGGTGGGCGACGCGGAGGGTGCGCAGCGCTGGTCGGCAGCCTGCGAGCTGCCGGAGCACGGGTTCTGGTTCCCGCCGACGATCTTCACCGGCGTCACCCAGGCGCACCGGATCGCCCGCGAGGAGATCTTCGGGCCGGTGCTGTCGATCCTGACGTTCCGCACTCCGGCCGAGGCGGTCGAGAAGGCGAACAACACGCCGTACGGGCTGTCCGCCGGGGTGTGGACCGAGAAGGGCTCGCGCATCCTGTGGATGGCGGACCGGCTGCGCGCCGGTGTGGTGTGGGCCAACACGTTCAACCGCTTCGACCCGACCAGCCCGTTCGGTGGCTACAAGGAATCCGGCCACGGTCGCGAGGGCGGCCGGCACGGGCTGGAGGCGTACCTGCGATGAGCGTTAGCGACCGGCTGGACGTGCGCAAGACGTACAAGCTCTACATCGGTGGCGCCTTCCCGCGCAGCGAGAGCGGACGTACGTACGAAGCCTTTGATGCCAAGGGGACGTTTCTGGCCAACGTCGCCAGGGCGTCGCGCAAGGACGCCAGGGACGCGGTGTCGGCCGCTCGGAAGGCGTTCGCTGGCTGGTCCGGTGCGACGCCGTACAACCGGGGCCAGGTGCTGTACCGCGTCGCCGAGATGCTGGAGGGTCGCCGGGAGCAGTTCATCGCCGAGGTGATGGCCGGTGAGGGGCTCCGGCGCTCCGGCGCCGGCGATGTCGTCGACCGCGCAATCGACCGCTGGGTGTGGTACGCCGGCTGGGCCGACAAGATCGCCCAGGTGCACGGCTCCGCCAACGCTGTCGCTGGGCCGTACTTCGACTTCTCGCTGCCGGAGCCGACCGGCATCGTCGCGACCATCGCGCCACAGGAATCTTCCCTGTTCGGGCTGGTCAGCGTCCTAGCTCCGGTCATCGTCACCGGCAACACCGCCGTCGTGGTGACCTCGTACTCCCGCCCGCTGCCGGCGATGACGCTCGCCGAGGTGCTGGCGACCTCCGACGTGCCGGGTGGCGTGGTCAACGTGCTCACCGGCGACTCCACAGAGGTCGGGCCGTGGTTGGCCTCGCACATGGACGTCAACGGGATCGACCTGGCCGGCGTCTCCGATCCCGACCTGGCGACGGCGCTCGAGGAAGCGGCAGCCGACAACCTCAAGCGGGTGCTGCGTCCGGGGTTGCCCGCCTGGGACGTCGCCGACCCCGGCATCCACCGGATGACGCCGTTCCTGGAGACGAAGACCGTCTGGCACCCCATCGGCGTCTAGGGTCGAGATATGAAGACACGAGCGCGCGCGGTCCTCACCGCAGCAGTCGCCCTGTCGTTCCTCATCGTGGCGCCCGCCCCCGCTGCGACAGCGAAAGACGAGTTCCGCGGCGTCAGTTGTGTCCGTGACTACCAGGGCGAGCGTCCACTCGGGGCAGTCTTCTCGCTGCGCCGATCGTTCGCCGACAAGTACGACGGCGGTTCCGAGTGCTTCTGGTTCCATCGAGACGAGCGCCGTCGGGCGATCGGCGTCGAGCTGCGTCCGGGGGAACGCCTGAAGCACCTGGAGCGGGGACTCGACGAGGAGTTCCGCAACTACGAGCTGGTCTCCTACCGCGACGATGGAACTCCGTACGGCAAGACCGAGGGCGAGCGCCTCGTGTTCAGGTTCACGCGCCGCGGCGAAGACATGCAGGCGATCGTCACCCAAGCTGCCAAGGTCCGGCTCATCCTCGTCACGACACAGGATGCATGGGCGACCGACCTGTTTGTCTTCAAGACCGCAAGGTCGACCTTGCTCATCGCGCGCCGGGCCTGACCCAGAGCGACCGCGCTCGCGAGCGGCGTACGCCCGACAGGGGCCGATCTCGAGACATTGCCGCTGCCCTCGCTACTGCAATCTCTCGAGCTCCCGTTAAACGTGCCGCCCGTCAACCCGCCAGCAACAGCCGCTGCCAGGCGTCGACCAACCAGGACTCGAACTTGTCGGGCGCCCAGCCCCGCTCCCCCACAAGCAGCAGCCAGTACTCCGAGCCGTTCATGCTCCAGACGACGGCAGCGACGTCGTCGAGGCTCAGGGCATCCCGCAGCTCTCCGGTCGCGGCCAGATCCTGGGCGAACAACCGCATGTTCGCCGCGCGCCGCTCGGCGATCGACCGCCACACCGCGGCGAGCGCCCGGTCCGTCGATGCGGCCTCACGCCAGGCCACATACAGCGGTGCGACCCGCTGCTGGATCACCGTGATGGCGTGCGCATACACGCGGATCTTCTCCGACGCAGTCGACGCTGACCGGATGGCCGCGACGTAGTCCCGCTCCGCTGCCGGAACCGCCTCATCTGTTCCCGACAGGGCGGTCTCGATCAGCATGCGGAAGAGCTCCGGCTTGCGGCCCGCCGCCGCGTACACGGTGTCGATCGCGACACCGGCCGCGGCCGCTATCTCAGCCACCGGCGTGCCGGCGTATCCCCGCTGGATGAACAGCCGCCGCGCCGCGGCGAGCACCGCCGTTCGGGTGCGGCGCGCCTGGTCCTCGCGAGTGGGCGAGGCGTAGCGCCGCTTGACGGACTCTCTCATCCCACCTAGGTTATCAGTATTGGTCCGAAGATAGTTCGGACGAAACTAGGGAGAGGTCATGAAGGATTCAGGACCGGGTCAGGGTCCGGTGCACCGCGCAGCCGGAGAGGGGCCGGCGACGTGGGCAATGGGCTCGCTTTTCGAGCGGCTCTGCAGCGGCGCCGAGACCGGCGACGCGCTGGGCGTCTCGCTGGTGACGCAGCCGGTGGGGATCGCCACGCCTCTGCACGTCCACACCCGGGAAGCAGAGTGCTTCTACG
>JACCZI010000313.1 GCA_013696015.1 Nocardioidaceae bacterium | reverse complement strand
CGGCAGCGGCAAGAGTGTCACCTCGCTGGCGGTGATGGGGCTGCTGCCGAGCCGCAGCACAACGATCCGCGGCTCGATCAGGTACGACGGCACCGAGCTGCTCACCCTGTCGGATGCCGGCCGCCGTGACCTGCGGGGCGCTGAGATGGCGATGATCTTCCAGGACCCGATGACGTCGCTGAACCCGGTGGTGCCGGTCGGGGTGCAGATCGGGGAGGTGCTGCAGCGACACAAGCAGCTGTCGCGGAAGGACGCCCGGGAGGTATCCGGCGACCTGCTGGGCCGGGTCGGCATCTCCGACGGCAGCCGGCGTCTGGGGGAGTACCCGCACCAGCTGTCAGGCGGCATGCGGCAACGGGTGCTCATCGCCATCGCCCTGGCCTGCGAGCCGCGGCTGCTCATCGCCGACGAGCCGACCACGGCACTCGACGTCACCATCCAGGCGCAGATCCTCGAGCTGCTGGGGGAGCTGGTTGTCGGCACTGGCACCGCCCTGGTGCTGATCACCCACGACTTGGGCGTCGTCGCCGGTCTGTGCGACGAGGTGCACGTCATGTACTCCGGCCGGGTGGTGGAGTCCGCGCCGCGCCGCCCGCTGTTCGCCAGCCCGCGGCACCCGTACACCGGCGGGTTGCTGGCGTCCATCCCGCGGCTGGACTCGCCCCGCGGGCAGCCGTTGCAGCCGATCCCCGGCTCGCCCAACGATGCGCTGCCGTGGCACGACGCCTGCGCGTTCGCGCCCCGCTGCGGCAACCGCCTCGACGTGTGTACGAGTCGGACGCCGGCACTGGAGGTCAGCGCTCGCGGGCATGCGGAGTCGTTGCGCTGCTTCCACCCTCTCGACGCCGATCAGCCTGCCGAGGCGCCTGCCGAGGTGACACCGTGACCGCGGACGACGTGCTGCTGCGGGTGCGCGGCCTGAAGGTGCATTTCCCGATCAAGCTGGGCATCGTGCTGCAGCGCACGGTCGGCCAGGTCAAGGCAGTCGACGGCGTCGACCTCGACGTGCCGCGCGGGCGGACCGTCGGGCTGGTCGGTGAGTCCGGGTCGGGCAAGTCCACGCTGGGCCGGGGCATACTGCACCTGGTCACCCCCACCGCCGGCACCGTCGAGTTCGACGGCGACGACGTGGCCGCGTTGAAGGGCGAGCAGCTGCGGCAGCGGCGCTCGGGCATGCAGATGGTCTTCCAGGACCCGATGGCGAGCCTCAACCCGCGGCAGAACGTGCAGACGCTGCTCACCGAGCCGATGCGGGCGCACCGCAAGAAGGTCGACGAGCAGACCGTGCCCCGGCTGCTGGACCTGGTCGGTCTGCCCCAGAACGCCGCCCGACGCTACCCGCACGAGTTCTCCGGCGGGCAGCGCCAGCGGATCGGGATCGCCCGCGCCGTCGGGCTCGAACCGGCACTGGTGATCGCCGACGAACCGGTGTCTGCCCTCGACGTGTCGGTGCAGGCGCAGGTGCTCAACCTGCTCGAGGACCTGCAGAACCGTCTCGGGCTCACCTACCTGGTCATCGCGCACGACCTGGCCGTGGTCCGGCACGTATCCGACGAGGTGGCGGTGATGTACCTCGGCGCGATCGTGGAGCAGGCAGGCTCGGACGAGCTGTACGAGGCCCCGCTGCACCCGTACACGCGGGCACTGATGTCGGCGGTGCCGGTGCCCGACCCCGTGGTCGAGGACCATCGCGAGCGGATCCTGCTCCGCGGGGACATCCCGTCGGCGGCCGACCCGCCGACCGGCTGCCGGTTTCACACCCGTTGCCCCTACCGGCAGCAGTCGCGGTGCGACGACGAGCGTCCCGTGCTGCGCGAGCTCCGCTCCGGCCACCGGGTGGCCTGCCACTTCGCTGAGCAGATCCAGGCCGGGGAGATCCGCCCGGCCGCCGCCGCCGCGATGGTCGGGACGGCCACACCGACGGGCTGAACCACCCGGCCGGACCAGACAGCTCCCGAGGGCCGACTAACGCGCGGTGCGTGACTGAGAGTGATATAGTCGACACTGTGAGTAATAGTGTGGACAATGTCGAGACGCACCTGCAACACCGCCTGCGGCTCAAGATCAGTGTGATTGGCTCGCTGATGAGCACCCGCGCACCCGGCCAGCGCTGCGAGAAGGCGTTCCGTGCTGCGCTGCGGGAGGCGGTCCAGCGCCGGGACTCCGCCCAGCACGATCTCGACATGCACCTGTCCACCCGCAGCCCGGCCCTCGTCCCCGTCCCGGCTGTGTACTGAGCCGGCTCCGTTGCCCCTCCGCGCGCCGCGCCGCGCGACTGTGCGACGGGCGGGCCCGGCGCGGCCGGATAGCGTGAGGCCTTGTGAGCCAAGACCGCGGACCTGGCGTTATCCGGGTCGGCACCATCGCCGGGATCGACGTCCAGATCCGGTCGTCCTGGTTCCTCATCGCGGGGATCATCGCGGTCTTGATGGCCCCACGCATCGAGATCGCCTCGCCTGGGCTCGGCAACCTGGCCTACGTCGCCGGCGCGGCCTTCGCGGTGCTGCTGTACATGTCGGTCCTGCTGCACGAGGTTTCGCACGCCCTCGCCGCCAGGGCATACGGCATGACGGTCAGGTCGATCGAGCTGCACTTCCTCGGCGGGGTCACCGAGATCGCCGAGGAGGCGACCACCGCTCGTCGCGAGGGGTTCATCGCCATCGTCGGGCCGCTGACCTCCCTGGCCGTCGGCGGGGTGGCACTGTCCCTGACCCCGCTCGCGCCGGACGGCCTGCTCGGTCTGAGCCTGCGCGCCCTGGCCGGCGCGAACCTGATCATCGGCGTCCTCAACCTGCTGCCGGGCCTCCCACTCGACGGTGGCCGGGTGCTGCGTGCGCTGGTGTGGGGGGCGACCGGCCGCCCCCTGACCGCCAGCCTCGTCGCCGGCTGGGTCGGCCGCGGCCTGGCGGTGCTGGCG
>JACCZI010000300.1 GCA_013696015.1 Nocardioidaceae bacterium | reverse complement strand
GGTCGGCGTAGTGCACGATGCGCTCGAGCCGGTGCTCGGCGACCACGAGGGTCAGGCCGAGGTCGTGAACCAGCCGCAGCACCGCCGCCAACGCGTCCTCCGCCGCCGCCGGGTCCAGGGCCGACGTCGGCTCGTCGAGCACCAGCACCGGTGGGTTCAACGCCAACGCCGCCCCGATCGCCACCCGTTGCTGCTGCCCGCCGGAGAGCGCTCGGAGCGGGCGCCGCCGCAGTTCGGCGATGCCCATCAGGTCAAGCATCTCCTCGACCCGGCGGCGCATCGTCGCGGGCGCCACGGCCTGCTGCTCCATGGCGTACGCCAGCTCCTCCTCGACCGTGTCGGTGACGAACCCGGCGGCCGGGTCCTGTCCCACGTAGCCGACCAGGTGAGCCAGCTCGCGCGGCGGTGCGTCGCGGGTGTCGACCCCGGCCACCACGACGTGCCCGTCGAGGTGGCCGCCGGTGAAGTGCGGTACCAGTCCGTTGACGGCGCGCAGCAGGGTCGACTTGCCGGTTCCGGTGGAGCCGGCGACCAGCGCCAGCTCGCCCTCGGGCACCTCGAGGTCGACCGCGTGCAGCGCCGGGACCGCCGAGCCGGGATAGCGAAAGGACATCTGGGCGAAGCGGATCATGTCGTCGCCCCCCGCAACGTGGCGGCCGGGTTCCGGGCGGGTGGTGTCGACCGCAGCGGTGGCGGAGCGAGGACCGCCGGCAGCAGGGCCACCAGGATCACCGCCACCGGCAGCAGAGGTGCGGTGGGCCAGCTCGGCGGTGACACGTCCGGCACCAGGGCCGGCATGCCCCGAGCCGACAACAGCACGAGGGTGGCGGCGGGGACGATACCGGCGAGTACCGTCACCAGCTCGGCGGGACGCCACCGGTCGGGCTGATAGGTGGTGCGCCGCACCGCGCGACCGGCGAGCGTGAAGCCGCCGACGGCGGCCAGCACGCCGACCAGCAACGCCGGTCCGCGCAGCACCGTCGGTGTGCTGGCGTCGAGGACTCCGTACACCCCGGCGGCGACCCCGACCAGGCCGAGCAGCATGAGTCCGCTGGCCACCCACCGCCCGGCTGCGGTGCGGTCGCCGGAGCGGCCGTACCCCCTGGCGTCCATCGACGCCGCCAGCAGCAGCGAGCGATCCAGGGCGTCCTCGAGCACCGGGACCACGACCGAGCGCAGCAGCGCCCGGCGACCACGGTGCGGCCCGCGCAGCTCTCGGGCTCGACGCACCCGCAGCACACTCTCGGCGAGCTGGGGCAGCACCGACAACGCCACCACCACCGCCGTCGCCACCTCGTGCAGGGCGGGCGGCATCGACTTCAGCAGCCGCTTGGGGTTCGCCAGCGCGTTGGCCGCGCCGACACACACCAGCATCGTCGCCAGTCGCAGTCCGTCATAAAGCCCCCCCAGCACGGCGTCGGCGCTCACGGGTCCGAGCAGCGTGACCCCCGACGTCCAGTCGGGCAGCGGGACCTGCGGCAGATCGAGCAGCACCACGGTGCCCGGCCCGGTGCCGAACACGATGCGGGCCAGCACTCGCAGCACAACGACCAGCGCACCCGCGATCAGGTAGTACCGGAACGCGAGTGCCCACGGGGCATCGCCTCGTCGCGCCGCCACCACGCAGGCGCAGACTGCGATCACCAGGCCGAGCAGGAGCGGGTCGGAGGTACGGCTCGCCGCCGTGGCAAGGCCCAGTGCCCAGAGCCACCAGGCCATCGGGTGCAGTGACCGGGACAGCCGAGGAGGCCGGGTATCGGTCATCATGGCTGGCTGCGGCGGCGCCACCAGGTGATCCCACCAGCGGTCAGGCCGAGCCCGCCCAGCAGTGCGGCAGCAGCCAGCGTGCCGGCCGGGATGCCGGCCGAGGTCGCTGCCTCGGCCTGTGGCACGTCTCCGGTCACGACTACCTGGTCCCGGGCAACAGCGCCGTCCCGCGACCCGGGTGTCTGCCGGCCCCGGTTGCGGGCCCCCGGCCGATCCTGGCGGTTACGTTCGTGCTGACCGCCAGCCGACACGCCTGGTTCCGGCGAAGGAGCCGTTGTCGCTGTTGGGGCCGTCTGCGGTGGTGGTGGAGTCGATGGTGTCGGGGTCGGGGTAGTGGTCCGGGGTGACACCCGCGACGAGGGCGGCGGTTCGGGTGTCGGCGTCGGCGTCGGTGTCGCTGTCGCTGTTGTTGTCGGCGGGTCGGGGCGGTTCGGTTGGTAGGCCGGACCCGACTCGGCGCCGGCGTCGTCCAGCGAGAATGCCCACCCTTCGAAACCGCCCTCGACCACGGGGCGCGTCGCCGCTGACTCGCTGCTGTAGCGCCACGACCTCTCGTTCGCGGCGTACCAGTAGCCCCAGTACGCCTGGGGAGGTGGGGTGTCCTGGCACCGCTCGCGGTAGTCGTCGTCACCGTCGAACGACAGCACCTCGTCGGGCGCCGGCCGTCCCTGGATCCGGCAGACGAAGGCATCGCCCCACCTGCTGGTCCCCACCACGGTGAAGCCCGCGGCGCGCAGCGCCTCCAGCCCCGTCATGTCGGCCACAGGTCCGGTCACGCACCGCACCACGACGTCACCGTCGAGGTCGGAGAAGTCGACGACGATGGTGACGCCCGCCGAGTCCGGGCATTCCCCGGGTGAGCTCGGCGGGGCGGCGGCTGCGGGAACCACCGAGACCAGCGGGCCGACCACCAGCAGCGACCCGGCAAGCAGGCGCCCGGCGCTGGCGCCGAGCCTCACGACGCGGACGCTCGCAAGACGGTCAGCGGCTTCGGCACAAAGGCGAAGATCCCCTGGGCGGTGGAGCGCCGCCACTGGTCGCGGGCTGCATTGCCCCCCGCGATCCCGTCGCGGAGCGCCGATCGCACGGCCGCCTTGTCGTATCCGATCGTCCCGACCTCGTCCCTCGCCGGCGTGCCCGCCACGCGACCGCGGGTCAGCTGCAGGTCGGCCACCCACGCCGCCGCCTTCGCCGCAGCGCGGCGATGGTCGAGCGCGGCCAGCGCCTGCGCAGCAAGGCCGGTGCTGTTGGCGTTCGCCGCCTCGGTGCTGGAGCCGCCGCCGAAGGCACCGTTGTGCTGCTGCGCGGACAGCAACCACCGCGTGGTCCGGCGGATCGCGCCTGACGGGAGATCGGTGCCGTGGGAGCGGGCGCTCACCAGGGCCTGCAGGGCGTACGCCGTGGCGTCGGTGTCCGGCTCGTCCTGCGCCGCCTGGCAGCCCTCGTCCAACTCCTCGAGAAGCCGGAACCAGCCTGCCTTGCAGCGCTGCTCGAGCAGGAAGTCGACGGTCGACCCCGGCGCGCCGCCGGTCCGGGAGAGCCCCACGACGCCGAACGACTGGCCGATCGTGTTGCTGAAGTCGGTGCCACCGGTGTCGCGCAGCCGGCCACGCTCGAAGCCGGCACCGCGTCGCCCGACGAGCCGTAGCACGCGGCTTCGCAGGTCGACACCACCGAAGTCGCGGACCCCCCGGCCGGCCACCTTGGCCGCGACGAGCAGCTTGGCGCTCGCACCGGCGGACCGGGCACCCTGGAAGTCCGTGTAGTCGTTGACGTGCCGGGCGAGCACTCTCGCGATCTTGGGAACGCGGCCGGACGTGGGGTCCTCCGCCGTCAGCGCGAACAGGGTGTCGATCGTCAGACCCCAGTCGGTAGCGCCCTGGAAGGACGACGGCATCCTGTTATGGACCAGCTCGCCGGCCAGCCAGTCGGCGGCTGAAGCGGCCTTGTCCGGCCCCCGTACGTCCGGTGCTGAACGGGCCGGTGAGGCGGCGGTAGAGGTGAGAACGAACGGGGTCGAGAAAGCCAGGCTGGCGGTGAGCAACAGAGCGCTGCGGCGCAGCACGATCATGGGCGGGTGCCTTTCGGTGAGCGGTCCGAGGACGGCCACGGGCACCCGTCGATACGACGGAGGTCCAGGCTCCCCTGCAGACCTCGACAGTTGTGGAGCCGCTCGTCCCCGTGCGGGCATTCCGACTCACGGTGCGGAGCACCGCCTACGGCTGCGGGTCAGTGCCGGACTTCGACCGGCTTCCCCCACGCGGAGACTTGTGCAGTTGTGCTGGGGAACCTACCGCACCCTTAGGTCAGCTCGGACACGACGGCTCGGGCGGCGACCTGCACCGGGTCCCACACCGAGGAGAACGGTGGCGCGTACGACAGGTCGGTCATCACCAGATCGTCGACGCTGAGCTGCGTCCACAGCGCCAGCGCGCAGACGTCGATCCGGATCGCCGCGCCCTCCCGGCCGACGATCTGCGCACCGAGCAGCCGGCGGTTGGACCGGTCGGCGAGCATCCGCACCGTCATCGGCTGCGCCCCCGGGAAGTAGCCGGCCCGAGTTGTCGTCTCGATCGTTGCCACCGCGACGTCGCGGCCGAGCTCACGGGCGTCGGACTCACGCAGCCCGGTCCGCGCGATCTCGAGGTCACACACCTTGCTCACGGCCGTCCGTACGATGCCGGGGAAGGTCGACTCGACGCCTGCGATGTTGAGTCCGGCCACCCGGCCCTGCTTGTTGGCGTGGGTCCCCAACGGGACGTGGACCCACGAGGCGCTGACCCGGTCCCAGGACTCCACGCAGTCGCCTGCCGCGTAGACCTGAGGGTAGCCGGGCAGCCTCATCGCGGCGTCCGTACGCAGGCCGCCGGTCTTTCCCAGCTCGAGCCCGCTGGCAGCGGCGAGGTCGGTCAGCGGGCGCACACCGAGGCCGAGCACGACAAGGTCGGCGGGCAGGACGCCGTTGTCGGTCCGGACGGCGCGTACCCGCCCGTTCGAACCCGTTTCGAACCCCTGCACCGACGATCCGCTCAGCACCGTGATGCCCATCTTGTGCATGGCCTCTCGGACCAGGCGCCCCAAAGCAGGGTCGAGCGTGGTCATCGGCTCGGGGGCGGTGTCGACGACCGTGACCGTCAGGCCCCGCTGCAGGCACGCCTCGGCCATCTCGATGCCGATGTAGCCGGCGCCGACGACGACGGCGCAGCGCGGCCGCTCGTCCTCCAACCAAGCCATCAGGGCGTGCCCGTCGGCGAGGGTCTGCACGCCGTGGATGCCCGGCGCGTCGATCCCGGGCAGCGGCGGGCGGCGTGGGACCGCCCCGGTCGCGATGAGGAGTGTGTCGTAGCCCAACCAGCGCCCGGACCCGTCCCCGCCGCGGGTGCGGACCCGAGCTTTAGCGGGGTCGATCTCGGTCGCCTCGGTCCCCAGCCACACGTCGATGCCGTTGCGCCGGTGCTCGGCCGCCGTGCGGGCGACCAGCTTGTCCGCGCCGGAGACGTCGCCGGAGATCCAGTACGGGATGCCGCACGCGGAGTAGGACACGTCGTGGGTGCGCTCGATCACGACGACCTCGATCGCGTCGCCGGCGGTCCGCTTGGCGACCGAGGCGGCGCTCATGCCGGCCGCGTCGCCGCCGATCACCACGAGTCGCTCGGTCATTGGCCGACCCTAGTCAGCCAGGGGAGGGTCGGCGTGCTGGCGCACCCAGGTGTGCATGGCGACCGCGGCGGCCGCGGCGGCGTTGATCGAGCGGGTCGAGCCGTACTGCGCGATCGACAGTGTGGCCGCGCAGGCTGCCTGCGCGTCCTGGGACAGCCCCGGGCCCTCCTGCCCGAAGAGCAGCAGACAGGCCCGCGGCAGCGCCACCCGTTCCAGTGGCTGGGATCCCGGGAGGTTGTCGATGCCGAGGACGGGCAGCGACATCGACGCGGCCCACGCCGCCAGCGCATCAACGTCACCGTGGTGGCGTACGTGCTGGTAGCGGTCGGTCACCATCGCGCCTCGGCGGTTCCAGCGACGTCGACCGATCACGTGGACCTCGGCCGCCAAAAAGGCATTGGCGGTCCGCACGATCGAGCCGATGTTGAGGTCGTGCTGCCAGTTCTCGATCGCGACATGGAAAGGGTGGCGGCGGCGGTCCAGGTCGGCCACGATCGCGTCCATCCGCCAGTACCGGTAGCGATCGGCGACGTTGCGGGTGTCTCCGTCACGCAGCAGTTCGGGGTCGTAGCGTTCGTCCTGCGGCCAGCGCCCTGGCCACGGCCCCGAACCGACGCCTGCCGTTCGGCTCATGGCCATCGATCGTAAGCGAGGCGGAGTACGCTCGATGCGTGCTCGTGTCCGCTGCGGCGAAGGCGTCGGTCCTGCCGAGCTGGTTGGACCCTGAACAGCTCATCAACGGCTTCGGTGCCTACGCCGTCGTCGGGATCGCGCTGATCGTCTTCGCCGAGTGCGGGCTTCTGATCGGCTTCTTCCTGCCCGGCGACTCGTTGCTGTTCACGGCAGGGCTGTTCGTCGCTCGGGGCTATATCGACCAACCGCTGTGGCTGGTCTGCGTGATCATCTGCGCGGCTGCGGTCGCTGGAAACGCTGCGGGCTATGGGATCGGCCTCCGGGCCGGACCGGCGTTCTTCAACCGGCCCGACTCGCGCTTGTTCAAGCAGGAGTACGTCGACAAGACGTTCGCGTTCTTCGACCGGTACGGCAACCGGGCCATCGTCCTGGGCCGCTTCGTCCCTATCGTGCGTACGTTCATCACGGTGCTCGCCGGCGTGGGTCGGATGCCCTTCCGGCGGTTCATGACGTACACCGCGATCGGCGGGGTGCTGTGGGGCGCCGGCGTGACCGTGCTCGGCTACTACCTCGGCCAGATCGCCTTCGTGCGCGAGCACATCGAGGTCATGCTGCTCGCGATCGTGCTCGTGTCGTTCGTGCCGATCGGCGTCGAGCTGCTGCGGGCGCGGTCGCGCGGTCGCGACGAGCGCTACAACGCGGCGCCTGAGCGGGAGCGCGTCATCGCCGAAGACGTCGCCCGTGACGAGTGACGCCCGGCGCAGTGCTCTCGGCGGCCACTTCCAATGGCTGAGGGTCACTTCCAAGGAGTTCGAACCCATTGGGAGTGACCCCATCCCATGTGAACATGGGATAGGGACACGCCGTGCTCACCCCAGACCGAGGTCGGTGGCGTCGTAGACCCACCGGTACGCGAGGCCTTCGGCTTCGACGCGCTGCCGCACCCCGGTGTCCCGGTCGACGACCACCGCAACGGCGACCACCTCGGCACCCGCATCGCGCAGGGCTGCCACGGCTGTCAGCACCGAGCCCCCCGTCGTGGCGGTGTCCTCGACAGCGAGCACCCGGCGCCCCGCGACGTCCGGTCCTTCGATGCGCCGCTGCAGGCCATGCTGCTTGTCCGCCTTGCGTACGACGAACGCGTCCAGCCGCAGTCCCCTCGCGGCAGCGGCGTGCATCATCGCGGTCGCGACAGGGTCGGCGCCCAGAGTCAGCCCTCCCACGGCGTCGATGTCGAGATCGCCGACCAGGTCGAGCATGACCCGTCCGACGAGCGGTGCGGCGGCGCCGTCGAGGCTGATCCGACGCAGGTCGACGTAGTGGTCGGCGCCACGACCTGAGGACAAGGTCACCCGCTGGCGTACGACCGCCTTGTCCCTGATGGAGGTCAGCAGCTCCTCACGGTCGGTCATGGGGCTCACTGTACGAACCGCTGGCGCCTCGTCAGTACGGTGACCGCGCCGCATCGGCCCTGTAGGCGCGGGAGTCGAACCAGGCGCCGGCCCCGCCGGAGAAGCACAAGATGATCACCGTGATTGCGGCAGCGGACCACAGCAGGCCCACAGGGAAAAGCAGGATGCCCATCAAGATGGTGATAGCGGAGAGCACCACAAGCGGCGCGCGCATCCGTCCCGATCCGCGCAACATCTTGATCGCCACGAAGATCGCCACGATGGCCAGGATGAACGCGATGAGGAAGTAGCCGAAGAGAAAGGTCGCGACGACGTCGCTGCTGACGCCGATGCCGGCGAAGGCGTCGTTCTGCTCGATCTCCTGGGCGAAGCCATCACGATCCAGCAGGTACGCCAGGGTCACCAGCAGCCCGAAGGGCGCGGCGATGCCCGAGAGCACGATCGTGACTACCGCCGCGGCCGTGACACTGCTGGGGCGACGCTGCGGCACCACCGGACTGCCGCCGTACGGCTGCCCGTGCTGCGGCTGCCCGTACGGCGGCGGGTACTGCGGCTGCCCGTACGGCGGCGGCTGCCCGTACTGCGGTGGCGGTCCGCTGGGCCCCGGGTACGCCGGCCCCGGATAGGGCGGTCCCTGCTGGTCGGGTGGCGGCCCTTGCTGCTCGGGTGGCTGTGTCGACATCGCAGGTGGACGCTCCTTCGGGGACGACTTCGCAGGCACGCGTGGCGGCGGCGGGACCACTGCTCCGGCGCTGGTCAATGCTGGTGCTGATGCTGGCACGAACCAGGCTCGCGCGTCGCGCCCCCATAGCCATACCGCGCAGGGCACCGTCATCCCCACGAGCACCCAGCCGGCCGGCCCGGCGCCCGACGACGCCATGGCGGTGACCGGCAACACGACCGTCAGTGCGAGGCGCGCTCCGTTGTGCCGGCGAGCGGTGTAGACGGCGAGCACCAGCGTCGCCACGCAGCCCGCCGCGGCGGCCATCAGCAGCACCCGCAGCGCGGCGAGGACGGCGTCGGTGTTGGCGCCGAAGCGCCCCCCGAGCTCGTAGCGCATCCGCGAGGGCGGCCAGCCGGCCAGCGTCGAGAAGATGCTGGCGAGCACCAGAATGGCACCGATCCCTGCCACGGCACAGGCCAGTGTCACCTGCGAGGGGCGTCTCGCCGGATCGGTCATGGGTCATCCCACCACGGGTCTAGCCCTGCCGGCTCACGCTGAGCGCGTCGGACTCGCTGCTGCGGTCGACCGCCACCGAGTCGCCGTCGCGGACCTCGCCCGCCAGCAAGGCCCGGGCCAGCTGGTCGCCGATCGCGCTCTGCACCAGCCGCCGCAGGGGCCGGGCACCGTAGGCCGGGTCGTAGCCGGTCACCGCCAGCCACTCCCGCGCCGCGTCGCTGACCAGCAGCGTGATGCGCCGCACCGCCAGCCGTCGACCGAGCGCCTCGACCTGCAGGTCGACGATGTGCGTCAGCTCCTCGCTCGTCAGCGCGTCGAACAGCACGATCTCGTCGAGCCGGTTCAGGAACTCCGGCTTGAACGACACGCGTACGACCTCCATCACCGCGTCCCGCTTGCGGTCGTCGCCCAGCGTCGGGTCGGCAAGGATGTGCGAGCCCATGTTGGACGTCAGGACCAAGATCGTGTTGCGGAAGTCGACCGTTCGTCCCTGCCCGTCCGTCAACCGCCCGTCGTCGAGCACCTGCAGCAGGATGTCGAAGACCTCGGGGTGCGCCTTCTCGACCTCGTCGAGCAGCACGACGGAGTACGGCCGGCGGCGTACCGCCTCGGTCAGCTGGCCGCCCTCGTCGTAGCCGACGTAACCGGGTGGAGCCCCGACGAGGCGGGCCACCGAGTGTTTCTCGGAGTACTCGCTCATGTCGACGCGGATCATGGCCCGCTCGTCGTCGAACAGGAAGTCGGCCAGCGCCTTGGCCAGCTCGGTCTTGCCGACGCCGGTGGGGCCGAGGAACAGGAACGAGCCGGTGGGTCGGTCCGGGTCGGAAATCCCCGCCCGGGCACGGCGCACCGCGTCAGAGACGGCGCTGACGGACCTGCGCTGGCCGATGATGCGACGACCGAGCTCGTCCTCCATCCGCAGCAGCTTGCCGGTCTCCCCCTCGAGCAGCCGTCCGGTCGGGATGCCGGTCCAGGCGGCAACCACCTCGGCGACCTCGTCGGCGCCGACCTCCTCGCGCACCATCAGGTCGTCGGCGTCGGAAGCCTCTGCCACCTGGGCCTGCGCCAGCTCGCGCTCCAGGGCAGGGATGTCGCCGTACAGCAGCTCGCTTGCCCGTTCCAGGTGTCCGTCACGTTGTGCCCGCTCGGCGATGCTGCGCAGCTCGTCGATGCGCTCCTTGATCTCGCCGACCCGGTTGAGGCTCTGCTTCTCGCGCTCCCAGCGAGCCTCCAAACCGCGCAGCCGCTCCTCGGCATCGGCCATCTCGGCACCGAGCCTGGCCAGCCGCTCCTTGCTCGCCTCGTCGCTCTCCGACGACAGGTGCAGCTCCTCCATCCGCATCCTGTCGACGGCACGGCGGAGCTCGTCGATCTCGACGGGACTCGAGTCGATCTCCATCCGCAGCCGACTGCCGGCCTCGTCGACGAGGTCGATCGCCTTGTCGGGTAGCTGGCGCCCGGTGATGTAGCGGTGCGACAAGGTCGCGGCAGCGACCAGTGCTGCATCCGCGATCGCCACCTTGTGGTGCGCCTCGTACCGCTCTTTGAGCCCACGCAAGATCGCGATGGTGTCCTCGACGCTCGGTTCGCCGACGAAGACCGGCTGGAAACGCCGCTCGAGGGCGGCGTCCTTCTCGATCCGCTCCCGGTACTCGTCGAGCGTCGTGGCCCCAATCATGCGCAGCTCACCGCGAGCCAACATCGGCTTGAGCATGTTGCCGGCGTCCATCGCCCCCTCACCGGACGCCCCGGCGCCGACAACGGTGTGCAGCTCGCCGATGAACGTGATCACCTGGCCACCGGACTCCTTGATCTCGGCGAGCACCGCCTTGAGGCGCTCCTCGAACTCACCGCGGTACTTGGCACCTGCGACCATCGCGCCGAGGTCGAGTGAGATGAGTCGGCGACCGCGCAGCGACTCGGGCACGTCGCCGGCCACGATGCGCTGGGCCAGGCCCTCCACGACCGCGGTCTTGCCGACGCCGGGGTCCCCGATGAGCACCGGGTTGTTCTTCGTCCGCCGCGACAGCACCTGAACGACGCGCCGGATCTCGGCGTCGCGCCCAATGACCGGGTCGAGGTCGCCTTCTTGCGCCCGCGCCGTCAGGTCGATGCCGTACTTCTCCAGTGTCTGGTACGTGCCCTCGGGATCGGGCGTGGTCACGCGGGCCGAGCCGCGCACGGTGGCGAACGCCGCCCGCAGCGCGTCGGCATCTGCCCCAAAGGAGCGCAGCACCCTGCGGGCGGGGCTGTCCACGGTGGCGATCCCGACGGTCAGGTGCTCGGTCGATAGGTACTCATCACCGAGCTCCTCGGCGAGGTCGGCGGCGCGCTGGAAGACCTCGTACAGCGGTCGCGAGAACCCCGGCGCGGAAACGCTGCTCCCGGCCGCGGTGGGCAGCGTGGTGATCTCGTCGGCGACCGCCTTGGCCGCGGTGTCCGGATCGATCCCGACCGCCTGCAGCAGGGATCCCGCGATCCCTTCGGGCTGCGCCAACAACGCCGCGAGCAGGTGCACGGGCTCCACGTGTGGATTGCCCCCAGCCGCAGCCTGCCGGACGGCCACCGAGACGGCCTCCTGGCTGCGCGTTGTCAGCTGCGATGCGTCCATGGTCTGGTGGAGCCTTCCCTCGTACGTGGATGTCCTGCTCGCACTCAACGCCACTCGAGTTGAGCGCATTCCACTCAAGTGTGGCCGGCGATGACGTAACGGCTGTGCATCCCCACGAAGCGGCGTAACCTGTTGTGCGAGGCGACGGCGAACGCTTCGGTCGCGGCTCAGACGTGATCACACGATGACCTCCGACGGGGAAGGAGGAACCGTGCTGCTGGCGAGGAGCATGCTGGCGATCGGGCTTCTGTCGTCCGGACTGGTCACGGCGGGAGCGACCGCGGCCGACGCGGCCCCCGGTCGCTTCTGCCGCGGGGCTCCGGCGACCATCGTCGGGACCGATCGAGCGGACGACATCGTCGGGACGCCGAGCCGCGACGTCATCGTCTCGCTGGACGGACCTGACAAGATCGACGGCCGCGGCGGCAACGACCTGGTCTGCGCTGGTGACGGTGGCGACGTGCTGCGCGGTGGCCTCGGCAACGACGTGCTGCACGGACAAGACGACGGTTTCATCTTCGGTGAGCCAATACTTCGTCCTGCTGACAAACTGATCGGCGGGCGCGGCGGCGACTTGCTGATTGGCGGGAACGGCAAGGGCAACGACGTGGCGTGGTATCGCGAGCTGACCGCGCCCGTGCGGGTAGACCTGTCCAGACGCCGGGTCACCAGCCGCGCGTCGGGCACCGACCGGGTGGCCCGCGACGTCGAGCGGGTCTACGGCACTGACTTCGACGACACGATGCTCGGCTCCGGCAAGCGCGACCGCCTGCACGGTTTCCTGGGTGACGACGTCATCGACACACGCGGCGGAAACGACGGCGCGTACGCCGGCAGCGGCGACAACACGATCAGCGGCGGTGCCGGGCGCGACTACCTGCAAAGCGGCCGAGGCAGCGACACAATCGACGCCGGTGACGGCGGGAACACGATCTATGCAGGCCTCGGCGACGACAAGATCACGGGCGGGAACGGGCGTGACTTCGTCACCGGCGATGTCTACTGCTGCGCGACCCGCCGGGGCGGCGACGACGTGATCCTCACGCTCGCCGGCGACGACGTCGTCGACTCGTACAACGGTGACGATCAGGTGTGGCCACCGGCCCGGGCGACGACCTCATCGACGACGCCGACGGCGGGGACGTGCTGCGGTCGGGCCGCGGCAATGACGAGGTGACAGTGTTTCTGGACGCCGGGGACAATGTCGACGGAGGCGATGGGCGCGACAGGGCTCTGGTGCTTACCGACCGAGAGGCCGGCCTGGTGTGGGATCTCGGCAGCGGAGTCATCTCCGCCCCTGTAGCGGCCACGGCGGCCGACTTCGAGGACATCTCCGCGACCGAGGGGGCCGACACGATCACCGGCACAGCTCAGCGGGAGCTCTTCTTCACCTTTGGCGGAGACGACACGGTCACGGCCGGCGGAGGCGACGACTACCTCGCGGGCTACAACGGTGATGACCTGCTTGACGCGGGCGACGGCACAGACAAGGCCTTCGGTGGTCCCGGGACCGACGAATGCCCCGGGGCCGAGACAGCCAGGAGATGCGAGTCGTGATGCGCGTAGGACTTCAAGCTGGATGCGGTTCAGCTGCTGACGGCGCTCAGCGCAGCCGTACGACGCGGACCGAGCAGCTGAGGTCGGTCGAGGCGGTCACGGGTACGTCGCCGATGGCGAATGCGGTCGGCTCCCCCGCCCGCAGGGCGGCCAGGGTGCGCTGCTTGGCCCGAGCGTCCTGTGTCTCCGTGCCGGTCACCACGACCGTGACCGCGTAGCTCGCGGTGCCCGCAGTGCTGTTGGTGATGATGCCCGCGGCGCTCCAACGCCCGTCTTCACCTGACTCGCAGCTGAAGTCGGACAGATCCTCGACCGCATCCGCGGCGCCGGGCGGGATCTGCCGGGTTGTCGGCTCCGGCGCCGTTCCGGTCGCCGTCGAGTCGGCTGCCGGCTCGGTCGCTCCGCCCGCGCAGGCGCTCAGCGCGGTCAGCAGCACCACCGCGACGATCCGACGAGCCATCCGCCCATGACACCATGCCGCACCGGCGTGGCCCGCTCGGCACACCGAGGTCAGCGCCGCCGCCAGACCACCAGCTGAGATCCTGTGGACACCCGCACCGGCAGGTTCGGTGGAGTCGTGAGTGCCGCCTGGGCGCCCGCAAGCTCGGCCTGCAGCTCCCTGATGCGCAACCGCAGCGCGGTGACCTGGTTCTCCAGCTCGAGGACCCGGCGCACGCCCTCCAACCCGAGCCCTTCCGCGGTCAGCCGGGCGACCTCGCGCAGCTGCTCGATGTCATGCAGCGAATAGCGGCGGCCGCCCCCGCCGGCCCGACCGGGGATGACGAGTCCGAGCCGGTCGTAAGTACGCAGCGTCTGGGGATGCAGCCCGGTCAGCTCCGCGGCGACGCTGATGACATAGACAGGCAGGTCGGGCCCCGGAGGCGCGAACCCCTCCGGCTGCGAGATCGGACCCGACACGGGTCAGACACCCGCCTGGAACAGCTTCGAGCGCGGGTCGTCGGTCCCCCGCGCGGCGCGGAACGCTTCGAGCGCCGACTCTGCCGCGGCGGTCAGGCTGGGGGGGACGGTCACCTCGACGGTCACCAGAAGGTCGGCTCGGCTGCCGTCCTTGCGCGGAACACCCTTGCCACGGACGCGGAACGTGCGGCCGTTGGGCGTTCCAGCCGGGACGCGCAGCCTGACCGAGCTGCTGTCGAGTGCCGGCACCGTGATGTCCGCACCCAACCCGGCCTCGTCGAAGGTCACCGGCACCGTGAGCGTCAGGTTGTCGCCGCGGCGCCCGAAGAGCGGGTGCGGATCGACGTGCACCAGCACCAGCAGGTCACCCGCCGGGCCGCCACGCTCGCCCGAGGCACCCTTGCCACGCAGCCGGATCCGCTGCCCGTCCTTGACCCCGGCGGGGATGCGGACCTGCATCGTGCGGCTCGATGTCGCCCGTCCCGAGCCGAGGCAGGTCGGACACGGGTCGTCGACCACGAGGCCGCGACCGCGGCAGGGCGGGCAGGGCTCGGTCAGGGCGAAGACGCCCCCGGAGGTGCTGGTCTGCATGCCGCTGCCCTCACAGTTGGGACAGACACGCGGGACGGTCCCGGCACGGGCGCCGGTCCCGTGGCAGGACGGGCAGGCGGCATCGCTGGTCATCCGCAGTGGCACGGTGACGCCGTCGACAGCCTGGACGAAGCTGACCCGCGCCTGCGTCTCGACGTCCGCACCACGTCGAGGTGGGGTGGACGTACGTGTTCGCTGCCCCCCGCCGAACATGCCGCCCAGCAGGTCGGAGATGTCGAAGCCGCCCGCTCCGCCGCCACCCGGGAACCGAAAGCCGCCACCGCCGGCCGGGAAACCGCCGCCGAACAGGGACCGCTGCTCGTCATACTCCTTGCGCTTGTCCTTCGACGAGAGCACGGCGTACGCCTCGGAGATCGACTTGAACCGCTCCTCGGCGCCCTTGTCACCGGGACGCGAGTCGGGGTGGTTGGCGCGCGCCAGCTTGCGGTAGGCCTTCTTGATGTCGTCCGCCGAGGCGTCCTTGCTGACCCCGAGCGTCTTGTAGAAGTCCTTCGTCATCCAGTCGCTGCTGGCCACGTGCCCACCTCCTCCTCCTAACGCCGATCAGTGCTCGTCGTCTGTGGTTGAGGGCTCCTCCGCCGAGGGGGACATCTCCTCGGTTGCCTCCGGCTCCGGAGTGGTGCCCGAATCCGGCTGGGCCGGCTCCGCAACCGCGACCCGCGCCGGACGTACGACACGGTCTCCGACCCGATAGCCGGGCTGCAGGATCGCGGTCGCAGTCGGGCCCTCAACGACGTCGGAGTAGTCGTGGGTCAAGGCCTCGTGGATGCGCGGGTCGAACGCCTCACCAGGCTCACCGAACCGCTGTAGGCCGAGCGCGGCCACAGTGTGCTCAAGGGACTCGGCCACCGCCTTGAAGCCACCTTCGAGCTCGCCGTGCGCGCGGGCACGGTCGACGTCGTCGAGGACGGGCAGCAGTGCGCTCAGTGCGCCGGCGAGCGCTGCCTCGCGGACGATCTGGCGATCCCGGTCGACCCGGCGCTTGTAGTTGACGTACTCCGCCTGCAGCCGCTGCAGGTCGGCGGTGCGCTCCGCGAGCTGCCGCTCGAGCGCAGGGATCCGTTCGTCCTGCTCAGCAGGGAGCTCGGGCTCGTCGGGCTCGTCGGGCTCGTCGGGCTCGTCGGGCTCGTCGGGGG
>JACCZI010000295.1 GCA_013696015.1 Nocardioidaceae bacterium | reverse complement strand
AGAAGACGATGACCGAGCGGCTGATGAACGAGCTGCTCGATGCGAGCAACGGCCTCGGCGCCAGCGTCAAGCGGCGCGAGGACACCCACAAGATGGCGGAGTCCAACAAGGCCTTCGCCCACTACCGCTGGTAACCCAGCTGACCCTGACGAGAGCTTCCGTGGCAACCGCCGTACTGACCGACCTGGCCAGGACCCGCAACATCGGGATCATGGCTCATATCGACGCGGGCAAGACCACGACGACCGAGCGGATCCTCTACTACACCGGCCGCAACTACAAGATCGGCGAGGTGCACGAGGGCGCGGCCACGATGGACTGGATGGAGCAGGAGCAGGAGCGGGGCATCACGATCACGTCGGCCGCCACCACCTGCCAGTGGGACGACCACACCATCAACATCATCGACACCCCGGGCCATGTCGACTTCACCGTCGAGGTGGAGCGCTCACTGCGCGTCCTCGACGGCGCGGTGGCCGTCTTCGACGCGGTCGCCGGCGTGGAGCCCCAGTCCGAGACGGTCTGGCGGCAGGCCGACAAGTACGGCGTGCCGCGGATCTGCTTCGTCAACAAGATGGACCGGGTGGGCGCCGAGTTCCACCGCTGCGTGGACATGATCGTGTCCCGGCTGGGCGCGGTCCCGCTGGTGCTCCAGCTGCCGTGGGGGGTCGAAGGCGGCTTCCAGGGGGTCATCGACCTGGTGTCGATGAAGGGCCTGCTGTGGGCCAACGACGACAAGGGCAGCAAGGGCGACACGTACGACGTCGTCGACATCCCGGCCGACCACGTCGAGGCGGCCCGGGAGTGGCACGACCGGCTCTACGAGACCCTCGCCGAGAACGACGACACCGTCATGGAGTCCTACCTCGACGGCGAGACCTGCTCCGCCGATGAGCTCAAGGCCGGCATCCGCCGGGCCACCGTCGCCAGCAAGGTCACCCCGGTGCTGTGCGGCTCGGCGTTCCGCAACAAGGGCGTCCAGCCCATGCTCGACGCGGTCGTCGACTACCTGCCCAGCCCGCTCGACGTCGGCGCCATCGTCGGTCACGCGGTGAAGGACGAGACGCAGGAGATCCTCCGCGAGCCGGACGAGCGCGCGCCGTTCTCCGCGCTGGCCTTCAAGATCATGAGCGACAAGTACCTCGGCAAGCTGACCTACATCCGGATCTACTCCGGCCGGCTGGCCAAGGGCTCCGCGGTCGAGAACTCCACCAAGGGCCGCAAGGAGCGCATCGGCCGCATCCTGCAGATGCACGCCAACAACCAGGAGGACCGCGACGCGGCGATCGCCGGCCAGATCGTTGCCGTGGTTGGGCTGAAGCAGACGACGACCGGCGACACCCTCTGCGACCCCGCCGCACCGGTGATCCTCGAGTCGATGAGCTTCCCGGCACCAGTGATCTCAGTCGCGATCGAGCCGAAGACCAAGGCCGACCAGGAGAAGCTCGGCGTTGCCATCCAGCGCCTCGCGGAGGAGGACCCGACCTTCCAGGTCCGCACCGACGAGGAGACCGGCCAGACGATCATCTCCGGCATGGGCGAGCTGCACCTCGACATCCTCGTCGAACGGATGCGCCGCGAGTTCAGCGTCGAGGCCAACGTCGGCAAGCCTCAGGTGGCCTACCGGGAGACGGTCCGGCGCAAGGTCGACAAGCACGACTACACCCACAAGAAGCAGACCGGCGGCAGCGGCCAGTTCGCTCGGGTCGTCATCTCGCTGGAGCCGAGCGGTGGCGACGGTGGCGGCTACGAGTTCGAGAACAAGGTCACCGGCGGCCGGATCCCGCGGGAGTACATCCCGGCCGTGGACGCCGGCTGCCAGGAGGCGATGGAGTTCGGCGTACTGGCCGGTTATCCGCTGGTCGACGTCAAGGTAACCCTCCTCGACGGCGGCTACCACGAGGTCGACTCCTCGGAGCTGGCCTTCAAGATCGCCGGTTCGATGGCCTTCAAGGAGGCCGCCCGCAAGGCGGACCCGGTGCTGATGGAGCCGATGATGGCCGTCGAGGTCGTCACCCCGGAGGACAACATGGGCGACGTCATCGGCGACCTCAACAGCCGGCGCGGACTCATCCAGGCGATGGACGAGCGCGGTGGCGCCCGGGTCATCCGTGCGGTCGTCCCGCTGTCGGAGATGTTCGGCTACGTCGGTGACCTGCGCTCCAAGACCCAGGGCCGGGCCAGCTACACCATGCAGTTCGACTCCTACGCCGAGGTTCCCAGCAACGTGGCCAAGGAGATCATCGCCAAGGCCCACGGCGACTAGCCCGGCCGCACCCACCCATACGTCGTACGGCGCAGACAGCAGCAGTCCCGAGGAGGACACCAGTGGCGAAGGCGAAGTTCCAACGGACCAAGCCGCACGTCAACATCGGCACCATCGGTCACATCGACCATGGCAAGACGACGCTGACCGCGGCGATCACCAAGGTCCTGCACGACCAGCACCCGGACCTCAACCCCTTCACGCCCTTCGACCAGATCGACAAGGCGCCGGAGGAGAAGGCGCGCGGGATCACCATCTCGATCGCGCACGTCGAGTACCAGAC
>JACCZI010000280.1 GCA_013696015.1 Nocardioidaceae bacterium | reverse complement strand
CACTAGGCATCACCGCGGTGGCGCTGCTGCTGATCTTTCGGCTGCGGTGGTCGGTGCTGCGTACCCTGGGGGCCTGTGCCGCCCTCGGCCTCGTCGTGGAGGGCAGCCGGTTGCTGGTCAGCTGAGCGGCTAAGTCAGCGCCGGTCCCGACTCGTCACCCTTGGACAGTTCCTTCAGGAAGTCGTGGCAGGTGCGGGCTCGGGCCGAGTCCTCCTCCATCACACTGCGGAAGAAGCTCGCGATGTCGTCCCGGCCGGCGTTGTCGGCGTCGCGCACATACTGGCCGTAGTCATGGCCGGCTTTGAGCGAGTGGTACTGCACCGAGATCAGATCGAATGACACGTCATCGAAGCCGGTTTCGCCGGTGGCCATGGCTCATCCCTCCTGCTGGCGGTGTGGATGCCCCAGTCGTACCCCGTCAGCCGGCGGTTCAATCCGCCAGACCGTCCTTCGTGACCGGCCATACGTAGGGCAGGTCGTAGGGGACACCGGGGAACAGCGGCTGGTACGTCTCGGGGTCCTTGCGGATCAGGTTCGACTGATGCGAGCGGTGCAGCGCCTCGTCGCCGAGCCAGGGCGGCTCCGCGGCACCATCGCCCCCAGTGGCGGTCCATAGGGACACCAGGCCGACGCTCTTCTCGTAGCAGGTGTCGTTGAAGCCACGCGCCATCCAGGTCGCACACACGCTGCGCTGGTAGCGCAGCAGCACCTGCTCGTGGTCGACCCACATCAAGACCGCCGGGTGGCTGCGCCAGCCCCGCGGGATGAAATCCTCGATCGTCCCTGTGGCGAGATTCCAGCGCAGCCCGAGCAGGACGTGCAGGATCTGAAGGGCCTCGACCCGTTGCTTGCCGAGCCGCCTGTCGTCGAGCACCGCAGCGCTGCGGTCGAAGTCGGGATAGGGCAGGAACGTCTGCACCGCCGGCACCTCCTCGGCCGTGTGCCTCGGCACAGCATGTCAACGGGACGGGTCCAGCGCCGGTACGGGTCGAGCCGCCAGCAGGCCGATGCTTGCCCGGGTGGCGCAGGATGGCTACGTGTTCGCTGCGCTCTCCCCGGCACGCCGCCGGTTCGTCATGCTGATGGCGGCGATGGCGGCCGTAGTGGTTGTGGTCGTGACCATCGTCGTCATCGGCCGGGCTACATCCGGGGTCGAGCCGGTGCCGCAGGGCTCACCGGGGCCGGTGCTGCTCGTACCCGGCTACGGAGGCTCGCTTCGATCGCTGGAGCCGCTGGTGGCTCGGCTGCGTGCCGAGGGGCGCGACGCGTCCATCGTCGCACTGGCCGGTGACGGGACCGGTGACCTGCACCAGCAGGCACAGGTGCTGCAGGACGCAGCGCAGGCGGCGTTGTCGCGGACCGGTGCGGCGTCGGTCGACGTCATCGGGTACTCAGCAGGTGGCGTCGTGGCGCGGCTATGGGTCCGGGACTTCGGCGGCGCGCAGATCGCCCGGCGAGTCCTCACGATCGGCTCTCCGCATCACGGCACGAGCGTCGCCGAGCTGGCCTCCGAGGCCGTCCCCGGGCTCTGCACCGGCGCCTGTGAGCAGCTCAACCCGGACAGCGACCTGCTGCGGATGCTCAACGCCGGCGACGAGACGCCGGAGGGGCCGCGCTTCGTCTCGATCTGGAGCACGGCCGATGAGCTGGTCACGCCTCCGGCGTCCTCGGAGCTGGAGGGTGCGCTCAACCTGAGCGTGCAGAGTCTGTGCCCCACCTCGCAGGTGCTGCACCGTGCCCTGCCCGCGGATCCACTGGTGCTCAGTCTCGTGGTGCTCGAGATTGGCCCTGCACTGCCGGCAGTCCCGACGTCCGCGGACTGCCGGGTGGCCAGCTAGCTCGTGATGTCCTTCGTGGTGAAGTTGGCCCACGAGGCGCCGAGGAACACCGCGACGTACACGCCCTGTAGGACGACCCCGCGTACGACGTCACGCCACAGAATCGGGTCGCGAAAGAGGTCGACGAACGACAGCCAGTAGCGGGTCGGAAGGTACGGCTGCAGCGCCGCGGCGGCGTCGAGCGTGAACAGCAGCGACGATGCGACGAGCACGCCGAGGGCGCCCAGCGCCGCCCCCAGCGATGAGTCGGTGACCGTCGAGAGGAACAACGCGATCGCCGCGACGCCGAGCATCGACAGCACGACGTACCCGATGGACAGCGCCGTGCGTCCGCTGATCTGCGTCGCGGACAGCGAGGTGCCGGAGACGCTGGTGGTGGCTCCCGTCTGGTCACCGAGCAGCAGCGTTCCCATGACGTACGCCGTTGCTGCGACCACCAGTACGGCGAGCAGCACGAATGCGATGACACTGACCAGCTTGGCCACGAGAAGTGTGGTGCGCCCGACCGGGCGGATCACCATGTAGCGCAAAGTTCCGGCGGCAGCTTCTCCGGCGATGGCGTCGCCGGAGAAGACCGCGACGGCGATGGGCAGCAGGAACGGCAGCACGATGGCCAGGGCGGCGAGCGGGAACAGCGTCCCGTCGGTGAGCACGGCCGAGAGGAACGCCGGCCCGGTTCCGGGCCGAGGACCGAGGTCAGTGAGCGCCAGCAGCACCGCGACAAGGGTGGGCAGCGCATTCAGCATGCCGATGGTCACCCAGGTGCGCGGCCGGCGAAGCATCTTGACCAGCTCGACCACGATCATGGCCGGCTCGACCCCACAGGAGCCTGCTCCGTCGCCTCCAGGACGACCTGCTCGAGGGTGCGGCGCTCCGGACCCAGCTCGTCCACGCGTACTCCGGCGGCCACCAGCTGGGCGTTGATCTGTGCCGCGTCGGTGCCACGCACGAGCAGCTGCCTGCCGTCGCGGCTCTCGACGCGGCCGTCGAGCAACGCCTGTGCCCGGTCCGGGTCCGGGGTGCGGACGAACGTGCGTCCAGTGGGCGCCTGCAGCACGGCCAGCTCCTCCTGCAGCACCAGCCGGCCGCGGTCGAGGACGCCGACCCGAGTGCACAGCTGCTCGACCTCGGCGAGCAGATGGCTGGACAAGAAGACCGTCGTTCCGGTCGCGTGCAGCTGCAGCAGCAACTCGCGGATCTCGCGAATCCCCTGCGGGTCAAGGCCGTTGGTCGGCTCGTCGAGCACCAGCAGCCGCGGCGACCGCAGCAGGGCGGCGGCGAGACCCAGCCGCTGTCGCATGCCCAGGGAGTACGCCTTCACCGGTCGCCGGCCCACCTCGGTGAGACCGACCTGCTCGAGGACCTCGTCGATGCGCTGCTGCCTGGTGCGCCGGCGGCCACCGACACCCATCGCGTCGAACAGGGACAGGTTGGCCCGCCCGGACAGGTGCCCGTACGCGGCCGGTCCCTCGACCAGCGAGCCGACCTGTGGCAGTACCTCCCTGGCCGCACCTGGAATCGGCCGCCCGAGCAGCTCGATGCCGCCGGAGGTGGCCAGCACCAGGCCGAGCAGCATCCGTACCGTCGTGGTCTTGCCGGATCCGTTGGCCCCGAGGAACCCGTAGATGTCGCCCTTCCGGACGTCGAGGTCGACGGAGTCGACCGCCAGCACAGGGCCGTACCGCTTGGTGAGGCTTCGGGTGTGGATCACTGCAGCACCCGGGCCGCGCCCTCGAGCTCGGCGGCTGCTCGGGCCAGCGTCTGGCGGCTGACCGTGCCTGCGAGCAACCAGTTGGGCGTCTCGAAGCGGTTCGGGGTCAGCATCAGGCCGAGCGGTCCAACAGTCACCACGGTGCCGCGCCGACCCACCCGGGCCCCCGGGGTGGTCTCGAGCTGGTCGCGGAGCGGGTCGGCGGCGTCGTCCCAGAGCGGAATCGCCACCAGTCGGGTCACGCCGCGGCCGTAGTCGCCGACTGCGCCTACTCCCTCGCTCGGCCGACGGTCGAGACCCACGAGTGTTCCTGGCGGTCGGACGGGCGCGAACTGGTCCGCCGCCGCCGCAATGTCGACCGCTTCCTCGACGCGCACCTCGGCGCCGGGCGGTGGCGTGAACGTACCCTCTGAGAGCGCCGGCGCCTCGGTGCTGAGGCTGCGGAAGCTGGTGCTCATGACCGGCGACGTGCCCGCGCCGTACACCTCGACGCGCAGCACCAGCCCGGTCTGCGGGTCCACCCAGGCGTCGACGTGGTCGATCGTGGTCTGCGGATCGCGAGGGGTGAGCCGCAGCCCCGGCACATCACGCCCGGCGACCCGCTCCGCAGGCAACCGTGCCACCTCGTCCGACTCTGCCTCGCCGAGCAGCTGCCGCCCAAGCACCGCGGGTACCAGGTCGGCGGTTCGTGGCAGGCGTACGGGCGCATCGGCGGTGAAGGTGACGCGGGCGGCCTCGTACTCCCAGGTGGCCAACCCGCCAAGATCTCGGATGAGGTCGGTCTCTCCGGTGAGCCCGATCGCGTCGACTCGCCAGCTCTCCGGTGACCGCCACCACACCCGCAGCCGGGTGCGTTCCCCCAGCAGCGTCGCCAGGTCGGAGAAGCGGTCGGTCACGGGAAGCTGCAAGCCTCCGACCGCCTCGGCGTAACCCGAGTATCTCACCGAGCCGGACGCCTGGACCTTCGCCAACAGGTCAGCCGCGGTGACGTCGGACTCGGTCGCCGGCAGGGATCGGACCGCGACAGGTATGGCAATCAGGAGCAAAACACCTACGCCGACCAGAAACCATCGGCGCTGTGGGGTCATGCCACACCGTACGTCGCGGGCCGACGGCTGCACGAGCGGCGGGGCGTCTCTCACGGGCCGCGCTGGCGTGGATCAGGCGCCCGTCACTGTGAGTCCGATCAGGACGAGGTTGAGGGCGACGATCAGTGCGGCCACGAGCGCGGCGATCACCGTGGTGCCGCGTTTGTTGACCAGACCGCCCATGACGTCGCGGCGTCGTGTCAGCAGCACCAAAGGAATCAGCGCGAACGGAATGCCGAACGACAACACGACCTGGGAGAGCACCAAGGCCCGGGTGGGGTCGATGCCGATCGCAAGCACGACAAGGGCCGGCGTGAGCGTGACGAGCCGGCGTACGACGAGCGGGATCCGGCGGCGCAGGAACCCTTGCATGACGACCTGTCCGGCGTACGTGCCCACGCTGGACGCCGCGAAGCCGGACGCCAACAACGCCAGCGCGAAGAACAGGGCGGCCGCCGGTCCGAGGGCGGTGTCGAGACCGGCGTGTGCCGCCTCGATCGTGTCGACCGGCTCCGGCCCACCCGAGAGCACCTGCGCCGCGATGACGAGCATCGACAGGTTCACCAGGCCGGCCAGGGTCATCGCGGTGACGACGTCAACCTTCTGGCTGCGCAGCAGCACATGGCGCTGCTCCTCGGTGTCGCGTACGTAGCGGCCCTGCGTCAGCGCCCCGTGGAGGTAGATCACGTGCGGCATCACCGTGGCACCGAGCATGCCCGCGGCGAGCAGCACGCTGTCGGTCCCGTCGAAGCGCGGCACCGTGCCGGAGAGCATGCGGCCGGCGTCCAAGCCGCCGACCAGAAGGCTGTAGAGGAACCCGAGCAGGATGACCACGAACAGCGCGGTGACGACGGTCTCGAACGGGCGGTGCCCGCGGTTCTGGAAGCCCAGCAGCCCGAACGCGACGACCGCGGTGATGACGCCGCCCGCAAACAGCGGCAGGTCGAAGAGCAGCCGCAGGGCCAGGGCGCCACCCAGAACCTCCGCGAGGTCGGTGGCGATCGCCACGATCTCCGCCTGGACCCACAGCCCGCCGATCGCCGGCCGGGGTAGATGCTCGCGGCACAGCTCGGGCAGGCTGAGGCCCGTGGCGATCCCGGCCTTCGCGGAGAGGTACTGGATGAGCATCGCCAGCACGTTGCTGACGACGATCACCCACACCAGCATGTAGCCGTACGTGGAGCCGGCGGTGATGTTGGTGGCGAAGTTGCCAGGGTCGACGTATGCGATCGCGGCGACGAACGCGGGGCCTAGCAGCGGGAACGGGCCACGTACCAGCGCCCGACCCCGGGAGGGGGAAGGGGTTGTAACCGGCGCAGGCTTCACGGGCGGACCCTAACTCGGCGTCGTACTTCGGACCACGAAACCCACCGATGGACCCCGCTCGGACACGCCGTCCTGACGGATATCGAAATAGTTCTGACCGCCACCCATCCACCAGCCGCACTCGCTGCGAACTCCTGACGTGTGCCGTCCTTTCGGCTGCCCGCGCCCTTGGGGTCACGATCTGCCCCTTGACTGGCCCCTCGGACGCGGCAGCCGGACGGCAGCATGCAGGGGTGGGTGGCTGGGTACGACCGCGGCGCACCGACTTTCGATACGCATCAATCCATTTGAGGAGACTGCATGTTTGGCCAGAAGACAGTTGTGGACATGATCGAGCGCAGCGCTGAGAACGACACCGACAGGCGCCGCTTCCTGAAGGTGGCCGGCCTCACCGGCCTCGGCACCGTTGGTGCCGGCGCCCTGTCGAGCATCGACAGCGCTGCGGCGGCCGCTGCGGCGCCGAGCGACAGTGCCATCCTGAACTTCGCGCTCAACCTGGAGTATCTCGAGGCCGAATTCTACAGCCAGGCCGTCTTCGGGCGAGGCCTCGACGCCAGCCTCACCACCGGCCGCGGTGACCGCGGCAAGGTCATCGGCGGTCGCCAGGTCAACTTCAAGAGCCGAACGATCCGGCAGTACGCCCGGGAGATCACTCTGGACGAGATCGACCACGTCAAGTACCTGCGTGCCGGGCTCGGATCGGCGAAGGTTTCTCGGCCGAAGATCGACATCAAGAACAGCTTCACGGCTGCCGCTCAGGCCGCCGGGCTGATCGGGCCGAAGCAGGAGTTCGACCCGTACGCCAACGAGAACAACTTCCTGCTGGCGGCGTACATCTTCGAAGACGTGGGCGTCACCGCCTACAAGGGATCCGCCGCTCTGATCACCAACAAGACCTTCGTCGAGGCTGCGGCGGGCATCCTGGCCGTGGAGGCTTACCACGCGGCCACGATCCGGACCAGCCTCTACGAGAGGGGCCTGCAAGGTCCGGCGCGCAAGATCTCCAACGCCCGCGACACGCTCGACGGTAAGCGTCAGCGGGACCAGGGGATCGGGACGAAGAAGAAGGCCAACATCGTGCCGACGAACAAGAACGGCCTCGCGCGCAGCCGTAGCGCCGAATGGGTCCTCAACATCGTCTACCTGACCGACCAGAAGGCCACACGCGGCGGGTTCTTCCCCGCCGGTGTCAACGGCCCGATCAACACAAGCCACGCCTGAGCAACAACTGCAGCTCGTGGTGTAACTAGGCCCTGGCCTGGTTCGGCTCCTCTGGAGCTGGGCCAGGCCAGATCCAATTAAGGCCAGTTGGGGCAGACTCTGCCCGGTGCGCTCTGCGCAGCTGCAACACGGCTTCGAT